>MESS01000084.1:43773-43936 GCA_001771055.1 Caldithrix sp. RBG_13_44_9 | reverse complement strand
AGGATACTCAAAAACAGAATTTTATGTCGTAAGGCCCAGGCCAGAATATTAAGGTAATACTGTCTGAACAGATGAAAAGCCAGTAAAAATATTCCGATAAATCCACCCACAAAAATCAGATTGATCAGCAATCCTTTTTCCGGATCCAGCGGCAGCCAGTCAC
>MESS01000084.1:42793-43721 GCA_001771055.1 Caldithrix sp. RBG_13_44_9 | reverse complement strand
TATCCTGCTCTGGTAATTTTGGGGAAGGCGGGGATTCACAAAATAATAGATCCCGCTGATGATCAGGATCACTCCGATCCACCACTTGACCGTAAAGAATACAATTATTCCAAAGAGAATGAGCAGCAGCCGGCTTCCCTTTCTTACCTGCTCATTCTTTATTTTTCCGGTGAACAGAATCTGGGCAAAAGATGGGATGATAGTGAGGGCCACGATCACCGAGGCGATCAGAGCGAAGGTCTTAGTATAGGCTAACGGTTTGAACTATTTTCCTTCGGCAGCCTGCATGGAGAAAACCGGCAGGAAACTGACTACCGTGGTGGAAATGGCGGTGAGAATAGCACTCCCCACTTCACTGGAAGCGCGATATATTACTTCCAGCCGGCTTTCTTCAGGATCTGCTTCCTGCAGATGTCGCAAGATATTTTCACTGATAATGATGGCCATATCATCGATAGTTCCGATGGCAATGGCAATACCCGAGAGAGAAACAATATTGGAATCGATACCAAAGATTTTCATGGCAATGAAAGTAATCAACACCACGATGGGCAATAAACCTGAGATCAGAATAGAACTCTGAAAATGCATGATGATCACCAGGATGACCAGGATGGTGACCAGTAATTCCTGGTAAATAGCCTCATTCAGGGTGTCGAGGGTTTCATAGATCAGGCCGGTTCTATCATAGAAAGGCACAATTTTAACCTGACTGACTATCCCATCCTTTAAGGTTTTTTGCGGCAGGCCATGGGAGATCTCCTGAATTTTCGTATTGACATTCTGAATGGCCTGGAGGGGATTTTCACCGTATCTCACGACCACCACTCCGCCCACTGTTTCGCTGCCGGCTTTATCCAAAGCCCCCCGGCGCTGTGCCGGACCCAGGGTCACATGGGCGACGTTCTTTACGAACAACGGAACGTTG
>MESS01000084.1:30644-42778 GCA_001771055.1 Caldithrix sp. RBG_13_44_9 | reverse complement strand
CCAGCCGATGCCACCTCACTGATCCCTTCGGCCGATAACAGGGCGTAGCGGACATACCAGTCCTGAATAGTGCGGAGCTCCTGCAGATCCCAGCCGCCGGTGGGATTCCCCTTCTTATCCTGGCCTTCCAGGGTATACCAAAATACCTGCCCGAGTGCAGTCGCATTCGGGCCTAACATCGGCCGCACATCCGGAGGAAGAATATCTGCCGGCAGACTGTTTAATTTTTCCAGCACCCGGCTGCGGGACCAATAGAAATCGATACCGTCCTGGAAAATGATATAGATGGTGGAAAATCCAAACATCGAATAGCTGCGAACGGTCTTTACTCCGGGGATTCCCATTAAAGATACGGTGAGGGGATAAGTGATCTGATCTTCCACATCCTGTGGTGAACGCCCCATCCAATCGGTAAACACAATCTGCTGGTTTTCACCGATATCCGGAATGGCGTCCACCGGCACCGGACTGCGGGGAAGGTCACCCAGCCGCCAGTTAAATGGGGCGACTAAAACTCCCCAGACAATAATGAAGAGGAGTACTAAAATAACTACCAGTTTATTTTCCAGACAGAAGCGGATCACCTGGTCGGTTAAACTTCTTTTTTCATTTCCGTTATTCATGTTGGTGTCCCGGCTGGTTATGTGTTGCAGAGGTCAGGTCAGCGGTCAAGCTTCCGCAGGTGAACATGGTACTGCCAAAATAGGGATTTTAAGTGCCTTCTTTATTTTGCAACCAGTCTACCCCTTTATTATCAAAGGCCATGGGACAGTGATAAACCAGCAGGCGATAGGTGAGACTGCCAAACAGCCGGGCGCTCTCGATGAGATTATTCGACAGATCCCGGAAATGCTGACGGGCTTCTGCCATATTCTCAGAAGCTGCTATTTTTTGTGATCCTTCTTTCGGGCCGGCAAACAATGGCATCCAGCGCTGATGGATTTCAGCAGGCAACAAATTCATATCAACCAGCTGTAATGATTTATCAAAATCAGCCGCGCTCAGCCGGGCTTGTTCAAGTTGATCATGGCTAAAGGCGTATTGAATCTTAAAATAGGCTGAATATAACTCATCTAACTGTCTTTTGAATTGCTCGGGAATCATGGTTGAACCGGGTTTTAATCCGGATTCAACGGGGGCAGCGGCTGATTTCACCGGCTGATCCCCGTGCTGATGAGAGCTGCCGGGTTCCCCTTCCGGATTCATCATACTGCTTCCGGCCTGGATCTGGATAGCACTGTCAATTTTGAAATTTCCTTTCACCACCACCTTTTCTCCTTCCTGCAGACCGGTTTTTACGATATAATAATCACCGGCCCGGGAACCGAGTTCGATTTGCCGGCCTTCATAGGTGCCTTCTTTATCCGGCAGCTCGATATAAACGATGGCACGCTTACCGGTAATCAATGGGGCACTGGCCGGAATGACCAGGGGTGCTCCGGTATTGAGACTGGCAGAACTTACATAACCGAGGTCTTCGGCCCGCACTAACGGCATTCCGCAGACATCATAGCTGCCCGGTTGATTCTTAATGATTTCCGGATGCATCGGGCTGATCCACTTGCCGGCTAATGCGGGATCCATTACCTTGCCGCCGGCTGCAATTTTTGATTTCACCAGAGCTCTGACAAACATTTCAGGTTTCAACTTAGAACCGGGATTGGCAATGCTTACCCGGACTTTGGCGGTGCGGGTTTGGGTATCGATCACCGGATCAATAAAAGCGATCCGGCCTTTAAAAATTTCCCCTGGAAAAGCTTCCGTTTCGAATTCTACTTCCTGCCCGTAACGCAGCCAGGGTAAATCGGATTCATAGGCATCCATCTTCACCCAGACCCGTGAAAGGTCAGCAATGGTATAAATCCAGGTGCCGGTTTCCACGTAAGTTCCTTCCAGGGCATTTTTCTCAATGACTATTCCGCTGCTGAGAGCATAAATAGTGATGTGATCGGAGGGCTGCTGTTCCTTTTCCAGTTGCGAGATCTGTTCATTAGTCAATCCCCACAACCGCAGGCGCTCCCTTACCGATTGCAGCTACTGTTCGGCAAGGACTTTCGCCTCCGGCGAAGTCTGAGGTGTGGTGGTTTCCAGCATTTTCAGTGATTGGATAAGTTCCTGCTGGGTGGAGAGCAGTTCCGGACTGTATAATTCTGCCATATGATCACCCTGGCGCACAGAAATGCCAGTAAAATTCACATACAGTCGATCGATTCTTCCTGCGACCCAGGCGGTGATGTATTTCAGACGGGTTTCATCATATTCTATCTTGCCCACCATCCAGATTTCATTCACTACATATTTTCTTTCCACTGGAGCAACCTCAACCTCTGCCAGCCGACGGGCATTTTCCGAAAGGAAGATCTGCCGCGGATTTTCTGAGGTTTGTCCCTTCTTCACTGGAATGAGATCCATCCCGCAGATCGGGCATTTTCCGGGCTTGGGTTGCTGGATCTGCGGGTGCATCGAACAAGTCCATAAAGAGATCTCAGATTCTGACTGAGATACGGATAATTCAGAGGGTGCCTGGTGATTTCCATCTCCCGTATTGATTATCCATCCCAGAATGAAAGCCCCGAAGATGATCAGGGATAACAAGATCCTGGCCTTTCGTTCTTTTGGAACGACATCACTGAAAATTTTTTTCATGAGTTAATGCTCCGTCAATTGAAAGTCTGATAGATATATTGCTCACTTTTACTGCGCATCCCGGCTGATTCCCATCCCAACCAGGGCATCCAGCTCTGCTATATTTATATGATAATCACTCAGGATCCGATAAGATTCCAACTCATATTCGTAGAGAGTCATCTGATTATCGATCACTGTGAGAAATTCCAGCTTATCTACCTGATAAGCAGTCAGGGAGGACTGCAGGGTTTGGTTGGCCTGAGGGATGATGCTGTTTTTGAACAATTCCAACCGTTTTTTATTTTTTTCCAGATCGCTGTATACTTTTTCCAGTTCCTGGAAGATCATCCGGCTGGCATTCTCTTGCATCTTGAGAGTGGACTGGGCTTCCAGCTGACTTTCCTGCACCTGTTTTTTTTGTTTGCTCCAAAAATACAGGAGAAGAGTGAGATTTACCGTACCTGAGACCAGGTCGACTCCTCCTTCACCATTTTGCAGGACCTCCCGTTAGGTATAGGCCAGTTCCACGCTGAAGTCTGGCAAATATTCCCTTTTAGCCAGCTTTACTTTCTGATTGTTTTGCTGATTCATCATTTGCCAGGAAAGGAGCAAGGGATTATTTTTCTCAGCCTGAGTTTGCAGTTCAACCAGATCTTTTTCAAATGGGATGAACTTCAATTCCTCGGTTTTAGCCAGTGCATCGGATCGATCACGATTCAGCAGAAAATTCACTTGGGCAACCTGTGATTGCCGCTGCTGTTGAAGATCAAGTAAATTATCCATCAGTTTTGATAATTCGAGTTGAGCCTTTAAAACATCTTGCTGCAGCCCTTTTCCAGTCCGGTAACGTGACTCAGCAATCCTGGAAATCTGGTTCAATAATTCACCGTTATGTTTATTCGTCGCGACTGCTTTATCAACATAAAATAGCTCAAAATATGTTATCTTTAAAATTTTAATCAGTTCAATCTGTTTTTGGACATAATTTTGCTCGGCGGCGGCTGCCTCACTGCTAACGATTGCCTTTCGTGTTCCCTGTTTTCCGGGAAAAGGGAACATCTGCATGAATGAAATTTGTTTACCGGTCATCATTTCCTGATCAAAGGCGAAACTGTTTACCGGCAAGTCCATTACCCCGATTCCCAGTATGGGATCGGGTAGCGATCCGGCCTGGGGAGCCCGGGCAGAAATAACCTGCCATTGATTATAGCTTGCTTGTAGATCGGAATTTTGCTGCAGCATCTCCCGGACCAATTGGTCAAGTACCAGGGTGGAATCGCTACTCTGGGAAAACAAATTCCAGCAGAATCCTGCGCCGATAATAACAATAACTATTACTTTGAATACCATTAGCTTAATCCCTCCAATTGAACTGATTTTCGCTTAACAATTTATGTGTATGACAAAAATTTTATGACTGTCAGTATCGGATTTATGGCAATGAATCATTTATTTCATTTTGACGATAGTCTTAACGATCACACTTTTTTTATCAATGAAATTGAGGTGCTTTTGTTCAAAAAATATTACTCACTTTAAAAATAAATATAAATAGTAAGGTCAGTTCCGGAAATTACATCTGACGGCCCGGGTTTATTGGACTGAAATATTTGGACTTTCTGGTTGGGCACCGCTCAGCCAGGCCTTTATGATCATCTGGTCATTGATATCCAGTCTGGCATCCGGATGCATCCATAAATATTGTTTCAGTGGCATTTCCTCTTTTTCGATCACTTCCTGAATTTCTTCAAATAGTTTAATCTGTTTTCGCTGATCGTATTGCGACCAGGCGGAGAAATTCATATTTTCCCGGCCTTCCTTGGAACAAAGTTGTTGCCTTTCAATACAACTCTCATTTATTTTTGACCCTTTTATAACCAGGGAAAGATTTTATGAAAACCACTTCATTCATCATTTTTTTCAGTATTGTACTAACCATATATAGTCTGGTCAATTTTTATATTTTCAGAAGGGTCTGGCCGGGATTGACCGGGACTGGAATTTATCGAACCCTTTTTCTGTATGGTTTTATCTTTTTGGTTCTGGCTTACCCGGTAGGACGATTAGCAGAGAATATCTCCCGGAATTTTACCACTGATTTTCTGGTCATTGTCGGTTCTTTCTATCTGGGATTGATGGTGTATGCATTTCTGGTAATTCTGGTCATTGATATTTTCAGACTCCTGAATCATTTCCTTTCCATTTTCCCGGCATTTCTGACCCACAATCCCCAGAAGATCACCCACCTGGTTACCCTTGGCGGCCTCCTGCTGGTATTCCTTATTGTATTCTTCGGATATGTGAATACCCTTTTCCTGCGGGTTCGCACTTTTCCGATAGAAATTAAGAAATCGGCCGGGGAATTGAAGGAATTGAATCTGGTCATGGTTTCTGATGTCCACCTGGGCACGGTGATCCGCAGCGGAAGATTGGAAAAGATTGTGGATAAAATTAACAACCTTCAGCCGGATATTGTGCTTTTACCCGGAGATATTGTCGATGAAGATGTCAATTCGGTAGCCGAGCAGAATATGGCCAGAATTCTTCAAAAATTGAAGACTAAATACGGTGTATTTGCAGCTTCTGGAAATCATGAATATTTTGGCGGTGTAGAAGCTGCGGTATCTTACATGAGTCAAGCTGGAATAACCGTGTTGCAGGATTCAGTGGTTAAGGTAGCCGATGCCTTTTATGTGGCCGGCCGTAAAGACCTGATGTCAGAGCGGATGGGCGACAGCCGGAAATCACTGGACTGGATTTTGCGGGAGGTTGATAAATCCCGGCCAATTATTTTGATGGATCATCAACCTTATCATCTGGAAGTTCCCCGGCAGAATGGGGTGGATCTGCAGTTGTCCGGACATACCCATCACGGACAACTTTTTCCGTTTAATTATATTACCCGAATGATTTACGATCTCAGTTGGGGGTACGCTAAAATTGAAAATACTCAGTACTATGTATCCTGCGGGGTGGGTACCTGGGGGCCGCCTATCAAGACCAACAGTTATCCGGAGATTGTGCTGTTGAATTTAAAGTTTAGCAAATAGTCTGAATCTTGATTTACTTGATTAATAGATTAACTTAATTTAATTGGGAGTAAATTAGATATAGGTAATGGGCTCAAGTAGGCCTTAAAATCATGTAAATCAAGGTCGCGGGATGAGAGGAGGGAGACCATGAGTTACTTATATGAGGATTTAACACGGCAAATTATTGGATGTGCGATGATCGTTCATTCAACTTTGGGAAATGGTTTTCAGGAAGTGATCTATCAGCGATGCCTGGCGATCGAAATGCAGGGAAATGGATTAAAATTTTCAAGAGAAGAAGAAATGCCCATCTATTATAAGGGATATCGCGTGGGTACCAGAAGAGCAGATTTTCTGGTAGAAAATAAAATTATATTAGAACTGAAGGCAGTCGTGGATTTAGGAGATATCCATTTAGCCCAAGCTATGAATTATCTTGTGGCTTATAACATAGAAGTGGGTCTATTGATTAATTTTGGAGCGAGAAGTTTAGAGTTTAAGAGAGTACACAATAACCGCCTGATCTATAACACTCATAATTAAAAGATTAACATGATTTTTTTAATTACCCGAAACTCAATCAAGGTAATCTATTAATCAAGTAAATCAAGATCCAGACAATGAGTAAAATACAAAATTTCCCCTTCGACATCATCGTGCTTATCAAAGGGGGATTTAATGCGACCAGATTTAAGTATCTCTTTTTGAAAAATTCTTATCTGTTATAAAAGTCCAAACCTTCAGAAATTATTACTTAATAAACCTTATACTCAGTGGATACCGGTAACGAATCCCCTCGTTTGCCCGAACCGCCCCAATGATCATCATAACAATGGCAAAAATTCCCAAAGCGATCAATAAAAATATTCCCAGAATTACGATGATCAGAATGGCGCTGATGATGGCATAAATGATCACGCTGATCTGAAAATTCAGAGATTCTTTGCCCTGGTCATCTACAAATTCAAATTCGTCTTTTTTCAACAGCCAAATGACCAATGGTCCTATAATATTTCCTAAGGGAATAATAAAACCGGCAAAAGCAATTAAATGACACAGCATGCCAAAGGTTTTGGCGTCTTTACTTAATGCCTGCTCCGAAACCGTTTTTTCCGGGGTAACATTTTCGACCATATCTGTCTCCTCATAAATAGGGTTAAATGATCTTTAACGCGTTATAACTTTAATTAACCTTTATAATATTCCAGCCAGCTGCTCGGGACTTTTCCAATAATATCATTTTCGCCAGGTAATATAATCTTGAAATTATTCACAAAAAATAATTCTTTTGTAAGACTTCAAATCGATCAAAACCTTTGGTTGATGTATCAGGAGTATTTGTAATGAATCAACTTTCCCGGGAAATCAATTCAGCTTAAAATGGAGATTCAGACCTGAAAGTGATTGGTTTTTTTAGGTTTCAATACTCATATATGTTTTGCGACAGTTCCTGATGAATTTATTGATTTTCTTTCTCCAATTGATTTTATATATACCCTATGTTATTTTAATCCCAAATAGAAGGAATGTTTATCACTGGTGGCCGAAAAATCATGATTGTTTAAGGTGACGTTTTATTAAGTATATCATCCGCCAATTGAAGAACAATCGAAGTAAAATTTTATGAGCAGTATATTTTTTAAACTCTTTTACGTATTAACCAGACCTGATACTTCAGTAGATAAGTAGAGGGATGCCTGATCAGGCGGCGAGAGAAATGCGCTTCTTTCTGAAATAGTATTTGTTGATAACAGGATGTCACTTTTGATTCTTGAGGAGGAAAGACTCATATGAGCAACATCGGTTCCTATGAAGAGCAATTAAAAAATTTCAACTGGAGAAGTGTTGAACAGGAGCTTGACCACCAGACAGGGAAAGTCCTGAACATTGGCTATTATTGTTCCGATCGCATCTGCCAGAACGGGAAAGCCGATAAGCTGGCCCTGATCTGGGAGGACTTCAGCGGAGAATTTAAAAAGTATACCTTTAATGAGATGCGGATCCTCACGAACACCATTGCCAATTATCTAAAAAACCTTGGTATTAAACCGGGTGACCGGATCTGTTTGTTTATGGATAAAATCCCTGAGTTGTATTTCGGATTTCTGGGAATTTTAAAAATGGGGGGAATTGCCCAGCCGCTATTTTCAGCTTTTGGAGGAGAATCACTCTTTACCCGGCTGGAGGATGCCGGAACGGCTGCTATCATTACCCAGAAGAAACATCTGGGGAAAGTCCGGCAGATCCTTGAAAATCTTCCCCATCTCAAACACATCCTGGTGGTAGATGATGATGGCAGCAAACCGTTGCGTGATAAAGAACTGGCATTTTTTATGGAAAAAGAGACACCCATTGAAAAATTTGAAATCTATCCTTCTACCGCTGAAACTCCATCGGTACTGCATTATACTTCCGGTACCACTGGTAAACCCAAAGGTGCCCAGCATGTTCATTATTCACTGATCGCTCAGTATATCAGCGCAAAATATGTCCTCGATCTGCAAGAAAATGATATATATTGGTGCACGGCCGATCCCGGCTGGGTTACCGGCACTTCTTATGGCATAATTGGTCCCTGGGCCAATGGGATTACCCAATGTGTTTTGGATTCCGGTTTTACGGCGGAGAGGTGGTATAAATTTATTCAAGACCGAAAGATCACTGTCTGGTATTCAGCCCCCACCGCTATCCGGGCACTCATGAAAGAAGGAGAGGCGCCTATAAAAAAATATAATCTTTCTTCCCTGCGGCATCTGTGCAGCGTGGGTGAACCATTGAATGCTGAAGCTGTACTCTGGTCAAAGAACGTCTACGGTCTCACTTTTCATGATTCTTTCTGGCAAACCGAGACCGGATCCATAATGATCAGCAATTATCCTGGAATGAAAATTAAACCCGGTTCCATGGGGAAGCCTTTTCCCGGGATCACTGCCACGGTGGTTGATCTGAAAACACATGAACCGCTTAAGAAAACTGGAGTGGTGGGATTAATTGCCATTAAACCTGGCTGGCCGTCCATGTTCCGCACCTATTGGAATAATGAAAGAACCTATAAGAGTAAATTTATCAATGGCTGGTACATCTGTGGTGATCGTGCCAGTCTGGATGAAGAGGGTTATTTCTGGTTTGTAGGCAGGGATGATGATGTGATCAATACCGGCGGTCATCTGGTAGGGCCGTTTGAGGTTGAATCGGCACTGCTGGAACATGAAGCAGTGGCTGAGTCGGCAGTGGTGGGAAAACCCGATCCCATCAACATGGAGGTGGTGAAAGCCTTTATTGCCCTGAAGCCAAATTTTGAGCCTACTGATATGACCAAACTGGAAATTATGAATTTTATTCGTAAGCGGCTTTCACCGCTGGCCATGCCTCAGGAAATAGAATTTGTTGATTCATTGCCCAAAACCCGCAGCGGCAAGATCATGCGCCGGTTGCTGCGGGCCAAGGAATGGGGAGAGGAGATCGGCGATACCTCCACTCTGGAAAATGATTGAACCTGAATTATTTAAAACCAATAAGGCACAAAGGAATTAAAATTAACAAATCGTTATTAAAAAGGTTTGATTGAATGAAAGTAATTTTAATCTATTTATATACGCAGCTATAATGCACTTAGTGCCTTCGAGACTTTGTGGTTAAATCTTTTAAATCGATCAGGTGAAAAGATAATTCATCAAATATTTTTAATAAAAAGAACAAAAGGAGCTCAGCATGTCAGAAGTCAAAGATATCGTTCTGCAGTACGTCATCGATGAATATTTAGAACAGGACAGTGACCAGGAAATTACTTTTGATACTAAATTAATTTCCGGAGGGATTGTGGATTCCTTCTCCATGGTTTCACTGAAAGTATTTCTGGAAACCAGGTATAAGATCCAGATTCCCGATGCCAAGGCAACACCGGATGCCTTTGATTCGGTCAATAACATTGTCAAATTGCTCGAAGAATTTGGCATCCAATAAAGGAGGAACATTATGGCATTCAGTAATGAACTGAGAACGACCTTCCAGCAGGAACTTAGCAATATCCAGCAGGCGGGGATTTTTAAAGAGGAACGGATCATTCATGCTCCCCAGAGTTCAGAGATTGATGTGGTTTTTCCGGCCGGTTCGGAGAAAAAACATGTGTTGAATCTATGTGCCAATAACTATCTGGGACTTTCATCCCATCCGGAAGTTGTGAAAGCCGCCCATGAAGGTTTGGATTCCCGGGGTTATGGCATGTCTTCGGTCCGTTTTATCTGCGGTACGCAGGATATTCACAAAGAACTGGAAAGAAAGTTAACCAAATTTCTGGGGACTGAAGATACCATTTTATTTCCCTCCTGTATGGACGCCAACGCTGGTGTTTTTGAAGCGATATTAACCGAGCAAGATATCATGATCGCTGACCGATTGGTTCATGCTTCCATCGTGGATGGGATGCGGCTGTGCAAAGCCCAGCAGGATACTTTCAAACATTCTGATATGGATCACCTGGAGAAGAAACTCCAGCTTCATCAGGATAAACGCAGCCGGATGATCATTACTGATGGAGCTTTTTCCATGGATGGAGATCTGGCAAGAATGGATAAAATTGT
The DNA here is from genome assembly GCA_001771055.1 of Caldithrix sp. RBG_13_44_9. Taxonomy (GTDB): domain Bacteria; phylum Calditrichota; class Calditrichia; order RBG-13-44-9; family RBG-13-44-9; genus RQOF01. The sequence continues at coordinate 32,538 of MESS01000084.1, read as the reverse complement.
GGAATTGGCCGAAAAATACAATTCGATGGTGTTTATTGATGATTCACATGCCAGTGGATTCATAGGGAAAACCGGCCGCGGAACCCATGAACATTTTGGAGTGGTAGGTAAGATCGATGTCATCACTACCACCCTCGGCAAAGCCTTGGGAGGAGCATCGGGTGGCTGCGTTTCCGGCCGGAAGGAAATCGTGGAGCTGTGCCGTCAGAAAGCCCGTCCCTATCTGTTTTCCAATACCATTCCTCCGGTGGTGGTGGCTGCGGCCAATAAGGTTTTGGATATCATCACCTCCACTACTGAACGGCGGGATAAATTAGAAAAAAATACTCAATTCTGGAGAAAGGGTCTTACCGAGGCGGGATTTATCATTAAAGAAGGCGAAACGCCGATTGTGCCGGTGATGCTTTTCAATGCCAAACTTTCACAGGATTTTTCCAAAGATCTTTACTACGAAGGGATATACGTGGTGGGTTTCTTCTTCCCGGTGGTGCCTAAGGGGCAGGCCAGGATCCGTACCCAGCTCTCAGCCGCCCATGAAATGCATCAACTGCAAAAAGCCCTGAAAGCTTTTATCAAAATCGGTAAGAAATATGATATCCTCCACAAGACCAAGGAGGAAATCATCGAAAAATATGGATTATAAATTTTGAATAGCCTTGCAATATACTAAAGAGGAGTTAACGGATGAAAAATCTTGTGCCCCGAGTTAAAACTCAGGGCACAAGATAAAAGATAGAACTATTATTCGATTCAGAAAAATTGGGAGGGAGAGAATATGCCGTATATCAGCATTTGGATTCATTTGATTTGGACCACCAAAAATCGCCAGCCCTATCTTCAGAAAAATATTCGATCAAAAGTCTTTCACCATATCAGGGGAAATGCCCTAGCCAAGGGGATTAACCTTATTTTCATAAATGGAGTGGAGAATCATGCTCACTCATTGATCCTTTTAAAAGTTAATCAAAACATTGCGGATGTGGCAAAATTATTAAAAGGAGAATCATCTCATTGGATCAATAAACACAAACTGATCAAGTACAATTTTGATTGGCAGGATGATTATATTGCGATCTCGATAAATAAAGCTCAGGTAAAAAGGGTGATCGAATATATTAAGCACCAAGAAATTCATCATCAGAAAGAAAGTCTTTCAGAAGAATGCCAGAAATTTTCGGATAAAAATTAAAACTAGTAATAGAATCCAGTTTTTTTATCCTTTGCCCTGAGTTTTAACTCGGGGCAAATAAATTAAAAACTGAATAATTTTTTCAGAATAGTATCAGAAATTTATTAATTGAAACAATAAAAAAGAATAGATGCGATGATATTTTTCTTCTTATGCCCCGAGTTAAAACTTAGAGCACAAGATGAGCCGAAATCATCGAAAACCAATAACTATAGATTTTGACAGGTGACTATAGAATCTGAAAGTTCTGCGATTCTTAGCAGATCATAGATAAATACCTAATATAATTATTTCGAGTTAAAACTCTGGCAAGGGATTCGAAAGAAAATATCATTTTATCACTCTTTCTATTCATCCCTAAAAATGAATTGCTTCCCCAGTCAATGAATTCAATTTTCCAATTTTATACTGCCCTGTTTTCATATTAACTTATCTAAAATTTTAACTGATATAATTTTTCCACTGCCGAATGTATAAGGGAGAATTGTATGTACCAACGAATCCGTTACGATCTCAATCAGGAACTGATCAAGATAGGAGAAGCAGGTTTATTTAAAGAGGAACGGGTAATTCTCACCGATCAGAAGCCGGCTATCAAAGTCATTTATCCAAAAGGATCCAAATCCCGGGAGGTTTTAAATTTCTGCTCGAATAACTATCTCGGATTGGCCAATCATCCCAAATTAATTGAAGCAGCCCACCAGG
>MESS01000084.1:26967-30593 GCA_001771055.1 Caldithrix sp. RBG_13_44_9 | reverse complement strand
GTTGTGCAAAGCCCGCCGTTTTATCTATGATCATTCCGATATGAAATCCCTGGAAACCGTCCTCAGAAGAGCCCGGGAAGGAGTGGACATCTGGGGCGGACCGGGATTATCGAAGGAACCTGAACCAGCCCGCAATGTGCTGGTCGCCACCGATGGAGTGTTCTCCATGGATGGGGATATTGCCGATCTGAAAGGAATTGTCAAGCTGGCTAAAGAATATGATGCGGTGGTGATGGTAGACGATTCCCATGCTACCGGATTCTTTGGAAAGACCGGCCGCGGTTCAGTTGAATATTGCGATGTGATGGGAGAAGTGGAAATTATTACTTCCACCTTAGGAAAGGCCATGGGGGGAGCTTCTGGCGGATTCACCACCGGCAAAAAAGAAATCATTGAAATTTTACGGCAGAAATCCCGGCCTTATCTGTTTTCAAATTCTTTGTCGCCCGTCATTTCCGCAGCTTCCATTGCCGCTTTCGAATTGCTTGAAGAGAGTGATCACCTCCGCAAAAATTTAATGAAAAACACCGCTTATTTTCGCAAGCATATGAGCGAACTGGGCTTTGACATTGTCCTGGGTGTTCATCCCATCGTGCCGGTCCTGTTTCGCAAATTCGAAAATGATGCTCATCTGGCACAGCGGATAGCACACGATCTTTATAATGAGGGAATTTATGTGATCGGTTTTTCCTTCCCGGTGGTGCCCAAAGGCCAGGCCCGGATTAGAGTGCAGATCTCAGCAGCCCATACTAAAGAGCAGATTGATATGGCGATAAAAGCCTTTGAGAAAGTCGGCAGAAAAAATAAGGTGATTTAAGTTTCCTTTTTAGCTGGCTACATTTTAGATTTCCTGGACTGACTGTAAATCTATCGCTGGTTAACTGATAAGTGGATGAGGATATATATAGGGAATTCAGTATTATTAATATCCGATATTTTTTTACCCCCATTGTAAATGAGTCCATTTCCCGTAATGGTACTATTGAATTACATCAGTTGATCAATAAATTTTTTAATGGTTAAGGCGCTATCGTTCAACTGTCTTAATTCCTGGTCGTTAATTGGTAATGGTAAGTTTGCGATAATCCCGTTTCCTCCGACCAAGTAGGGCAGGGAAAGGGTTATATCTTTGACTCCTGCTGCTTCATCGATGTGGGTACAGACCGTCAGTATGGCCCGTTGATCAAACAGAATGGCACTGACAATACGGGCCAGAGCACTCCCGATTCCATAATACGTTGAATTTTTGCCTTCAATTATATGGTAAGCGGCATTGCGGACATCATCATCGATCCGGGAACGAATCTGGGCATCCAGCCGAATCCCTTCCATTTTTTTGAAGTCCTTCAACGGAATACCGCCAATGTTTATCAGCGACCAGGTGAGCACTTCTGAATCCCCATGCTCTCCCACGACATAGGCATGAACATGCTGGGCGTCCACTCCCAAATGTTTTCCCAGCAGTGTCCGGAAGCGGGCGGTATCCAGAGTCGTTCCCGAGCCGATTATCCGGCGGGAAGGAACACCATGATCTTTAGCATAAAGAGCGGCCATGTGGGTCATGATGTCAACCGGATTGGTGGAAATCAAAAGGACGGCCTCCGGGGCATACTGTAATATTTGGGGAATGATCTCCTTAAATACTGCAGCATTACGACCTAACAACTGCAGCCGGTTTTCACCTGGTTTCTGACTTACCCCCGCCGCAATTATGACTATTTTACAGCTTTTCATATCAGAAAATTGTCCCGCCCGGATATCCAGCGGATGCGTAAAGGGCACCGCATGACGGATGTCATCTGCTTCTGCCCGTGCCCGTTTCTCATTTTTATCTACCAGGATAATCTCCCGGCCTATCCCTCGCATCACCAGGGCATATGCCGCAGTTGCCCCAACCAATCCGCTGCCCACGATTCCTATCTTCATCTATCTCATCCTTTCTTATTTTTGATTGATACAGAAATTCAACATCTTAGCTTTCTATGATCTGAATATTGAGACAGTTCCGGGATGGATGATCGAAAATTAGAGGATTGCAGATCCCCTAACCCCGCCTAAGGCAATAACCACCTGTTTTGATGAGTAGATCTGGCTGGATACGAGTAAAGAAAGAATTATTCCGTCTTTGAATGGAAGTGAGGAATAAGTGATGAAGATTATATATCAGCTGATTGGTTTACCTGATGGCACGGTTTTATCAGTGGTTAGCAGTGCCAGGGTTGTTCCATCATTTACTGCCAGGAGCATTCCCTGTGAATCGATTCCGCGGATTTTGGCCGGCTGTAAGTTGGCAACCATGATGATGGTTTTACCCGGCAGATCTTCCGGTTTATAATGCTGGGCAATTCCGGCCACCAGCTGCCGCTTTTCACTGCCTACCTCTACCTGCAGTTTCAACAGTTTGTCTGCATCCGGCACTCTTTCAGCAGATAAAATTTTGGCACTCTTCAGTTCAACTTTCTTGAATTCATCAATCGATATCAAATTCACCGTCTCTTTTTTATTTTCTTTTTCAGTTTTATTCTGCTGCATTTTTTGCAGCTGTTCAATTTCCTGCCGGATTTTTTCATCCGGAATTTTCTCAAACAAAATTTCCGGTTTGCCCACCTTTTGTCCGGTTTTCAGAAATTTTGTTCCGATATCCTCCCAATCCAGAGCATCATTTTTTCCTGAATACTTCAGCATCTTTTGGATTTTGTCTGAAGAAAAAGGCAGGATGGGATGCATCAAAATGGCCAGCCAGTAGGAAGCTTGCAGACAGAGATTGATGGTGGTGGCGCATTTATCCGGATTCTCCTTGCGGGTCCGCCACGGTTCCTGATCGTTGAAATATTTGTTGGCAAAGCGGGCTACATCCATGAATTGCCGGGTGGCTTCCTTGAATTGAAATTCATCCAGTAATTGACCGATGGAATCCCTGCCGGTTCCGAATTTATCCAGCAGCTCCCGGTCAAGTGCATCCAACTGGCCGGGGGCCGGTATTTGTCCATCGTAAAAATTAACGACAAAGGTCAAGGTACGGTTGATAAAATTGCCCAGAATATCTGCCAGTTCATTATTGTGCTTGGCCTGAAATTCTTCCCAGGAAAAATCTGCATCCCGGGTCTCCGGCATGTTGATGGCCAGGGTGTAACGCAGGGAATCGGCCGGATAACGTTCCAGAAAATCATGTACCCAGATGGCCATTCCCCGGCTGGTGGAAAATTTCAGTCCTTTGATATTCAGGAACTCATTGGCCGGTACATTTTCCGGTAAGACATAACCGCCATGACCCATCAGCATGGCTGGAAAGATGATCGCGTGAAATACGATGTTATCTTTGCCAATGAAATGAACCAAATGAGTATTCTCGGGATCCAGCCAGAAATCTTTCCAGCGCTCCGGCTGTCCAGTCTTTTCAGCCCACTCCTTGGTGGAGGAGATGTATCCGATGGGAGCTTCAAACCAGACATACAATACTTTATCTTTGCTGTCTTTCAGCGGTACCGGTACACCCCAGCGCAAGTCCCGGGTCACTGCCCGGTCTTCTAATCCCTCACTGAACCAGTTGTTGCAGAAATTGACCACATTATCACGCCAGTGTTTCTTGCTGCCAATCCAATCACTTAACGGTTTCTGGAATTGAC
>MESS01000084.1:26776-26960 GCA_001771055.1 Caldithrix sp. RBG_13_44_9 | reverse complement strand
AAAAAAATAATGAAAGGTTTTACGGATGACGGGTTTATTTCCACAAATCTTGCATTTGGGATTGATGAGCTGCGGTGGTTCCAGCCATTTACCGCAGTTTTCACACTGATCACCCCGTGCTTCAAAAAAGTGGCAGTAAGGGCATTCCCCTTCAATATAACGATCGGCCAGAAACATCCGGTCA
>MESS01000084.1:25710-26737 GCA_001771055.1 Caldithrix sp. RBG_13_44_9 | reverse complement strand
AATTTTTTTTCGTACAGCTTCAGAAAAAAATCCCGGGCGGTCTGATGATGAATGTTCAGGGAGGTGCGGGAAAAATTATCGAAGCTCATGCCAAATCGATCGAAGCCCTGCTTGATCACCTGGAAATAGTGATCCACAACTTCCTGGGGAGTTCGTTTTTCCCGTTCGGCGGTAATGGTAATTGGGACCCCGTGTTCATCGGTGCCGCAAATGTAAACCACTTCTCGTTTCTTCAGGCGGCAATAACGGGCAAAAATATCTCCCGGTAAATAAGCACCTGCCAGATGACCCAGATGCAACGGGCCATTGGCATAGGGTAAAGCACTGGTGATCAGGTATTTTTTAGGTGCGGTCAAAAAATTAACCTCCGGGACGGCTCAGGCTTCAGTTTTACGAAGCTCTTCCAGGGTATACTTTTCCAGTTCATCGTTAGGATAGCGGACATAAATCGTGCCATGGAAAATATCAACCTTATCCACTATTCCCTCTCCGACCGGAGTACGGATCGTTTGATCTACTTCCGGATATTTTTCCAGCTCGGATATGTAAAAAACTTTTTCAAAAGCCAGACAGCATTTTAAGCGTCCGCAGACTCCGGAAAGTTTAGAGGGATTCATTGGTAAAAGCTGTTCTTTGGCATACTGAGTGGTGATGGTTTCGAATTCCCTCATAAAGGTATTACAGCACAATTTGTAGCCGCAGGTTCCATATCCTCCGATTCTTTTTGCTTCATCCCGTACTCCAATTTGCCGCAGCTCAATCCGGGTGCGGTATTTGGCGGCCAGATCTCTGACCAGCTGCCGGAAGTCTACCCGCTGGTCAGAAGTAAAATAGAAAGTGAGTTTATTGCGGTCGAACTGATATTCCACATCCACCAGTTTCATATTGAGGTTATGTTTGACGATTTTTTCCTTGCAAACCTCAAAAGCCTTCTCCTCCTCATTCCGGTTATTTTTTAGTTTTTCAACATCAGCCGGGGTGGCAAGACGCATTAATTGGGGAGGCTCAGCTTCAATCTCTTTTAAAG
>MESS01000084.1:25377-25654 GCA_001771055.1 Caldithrix sp. RBG_13_44_9 | reverse complement strand
ACGATGACATAATCACTGGTTTTCAGGGTAAAGCCGATGGGATTGGTATAAATGCCGGTACGATTTCCCTTAAAAGCTACTTCCACTAAGTCTGACGCCATGCTTTCACCTGCTTACATTTTTTTGATCGACCGATTAAGTTTAATAGAGAGGTCGGTAAAAATCAATGTTGGATTTAAATTCCTGGGATCTTCCAGGTCCTGGATAGCCTTTTGAGTATCCAGAATGAGTCTTTGATAATCGATATAGGGATAACCGTTAATGAATCCCTTTAATT
>MESS01000084.1:23173-25317 GCA_001771055.1 Caldithrix sp. RBG_13_44_9 | reverse complement strand
GGGCATCATGAAACCAGGTCAGCAGGAAAAAAAGCAGCAGTGTCATGTGGCGGCGGTCACGGGAAGCGGTGATGGCCTGAATGTTGTTGATCAGTTCATGGGATTTTTCTATCACCACTGCCTTTCGCAAATAATCAATCGCCTGATCCCTTCTGGCCAGTGCATCGTCTTCAATGAAGTCGAAAGCCAATTTTATATTTCCCAATGACAGCCGGATGATGCGGGAAATATTTTCCGGCTGCTGGGCAGTGTATTTCCGGATTATTTTTAGGATCTCATCTCCCGGTAAGGGGGGAAAATAGATCAACTGGCTCCGGGAACGGATGGTGGGCAGAATGCGATAGATATGCGAACTGAGCAGGATCAGCATCAGATTATCGGGTGGCTCTTCCAGGATTTTCAGCAGGGCATTGGCAGCTTCCGGTCTCATCTCTTCGGCTTCACTGATAATGAATACTTTTTTCTGCCCCTCATACAGTTTGAATTTGGCCTCGTACTTGAGTTCACGGACGGTGTCAATGGCAATAAAACTATTCTTCCCGGTAAAGGTAATTCTCCGGTAAGGATTCTCGGCTTTTTCCCGCAACGCCTCGGCAATATCTTCCGGCTTGGAATTGGTCTGACTGGGGATGGGGAAGATAAATCGGATATCTGGATGCTGCAGTTTTCCGATTTTAATGCATTGGGAGCATTTCTGACAGATAAAAAGCGGACCTTTTTCGCAATTCAGGAGTTTTGCCAGTTCGATAGCGAAGGCATCTTTTCCGGTTCCTTCTTTCCCATAAAACAGAAAAGCGTGAGGCAACCGGTCTTGCTTGATGGTTTGCAGAATCCGCTCCTGAATTTCAGTATGCCCCAGCTCACTGTTGAAAAGCAATTTATCCATCGATGATTATTTCTGCTCGGTGGCGATGACTAACTTTAGCACCCCGTTCTGCCGGGCCAGATCCATAATTTTAACCACCAATCCATGCGGTACCTCCTTATCGGCATTGACAATCAACGCTTTGTCCAGACTTTGTTCCATTTCATCTTTCAGAAGTGAACCCAGGTTTTCAAAAGAGACCTCTTTATCGCGCAGGAGAATTTGCTGATCAGCGGTAACAAAAACGACTGCCTTGTCTATCTTTTGCAGATCAGTTTTTTGGGCCTCTGGAAGCGCCAGTTTTATTCCGGGCTGCTCCAAAAAAGTGGAGGAAACAGCAAAAAAAAGGACCAGATTAAAAACGACATCGATCAACGGAGTGACATTTAATACTGACCGGTTTTTTTTCTGATTGATCAAAAGTCTCATGCATCATCCTTCCTGTGAATAACCTGAAAAATTAGGACTATTTAAATCAAAATAGCAAGGAGAAAAAATAAGCCTGGATTAAATTTACTGAATAAGGCTTTCTTAATTTTAAAATAAAGTGAGATCCTGGTTTATTATTGGATGTCAGACATGGCGGGATTTGCATGCTCAAGGCATTACCCAAGCATGGGGCAGATTTTTTATGTCCAGCGAGGCACTGTTATCCTGAAGCTGGAACTATCTTTTAGAAAGAAGATACATCCTTAATTATTTGTGCTGCCCGAATTGATAACTGAATCCTACCATGAATCGGAATTCCAGTTTCGGTTGATTGATGGCATCATCTGCATCAGAATACTGATAATCCTCCTGTGGATTATTACTCTGACCATCCGGACTGTAAGAAGTATCATGTCCATACAGGGTGGAAGCAAAAAAATAATCGACACCAGTATTAAGAATAAAATTAAACTTCTGGTTGATGGGAAATCCGGTCTCTAATCCCAGACCTATTCCCCAGTGCTTGCTGGTCACATCAAAATCCTCATTATCTCCAATAAATTTGAAATTGCCGGTAAAGCTGTCATACCGGGGACCGACAATAAGATAACTCTCAGGCAGTTTTAACAGCCTGATGGGATACAGGAAGTCCAGGCCAAAGCGATACACAGAACCCTTTTCTTCTACCGTGCCGCCTTCATCATTATTGATAAAAATTTTCCGGGCTGCATTGGCATTCCCCGGATCAAAAACAGCGTATCCCAGATTAATGCGTACGGCTAAAGGAAAATCCTGCGCAAAATGATAGGTAGTACCATTGATATCAAATCCCAAGCCTCCGTTATAACCT
>MESS01000084.1:22918-23141 GCA_001771055.1 Caldithrix sp. RBG_13_44_9 | reverse complement strand
TGATCCCTGCACCAGCCAGATGACCAATAAACTATAAAGAATCGTTAAAATTTTTTGCATTTTACCTCTACGGAATATTTTTTACCACTTGGTGATCATTCAGATGTAATATAGGTAATTAATTTGTTTTCCCACCACGTCTGTGGTGATTATCATCGGATTTTTTAATGTTTAGATTATTAATTTCTTAAGAGAGTTACAAATTAATCTGCTTATCAAAAAT
>MESS01000084.1:20847-22843 GCA_001771055.1 Caldithrix sp. RBG_13_44_9 | reverse complement strand
GGCAGTGGCAACCGGAGTTGCGATCCAACCGACGGCAATTTTTCCTATCACCCGATAGCGGATGCCCTTTCCACCTTTGGCAATACCAATCCCGATTACTGCTCCTATCACTGCCTGAGTACTGGAAATAGGTACCAGGGGTATGGGAGGGAGTCCCAGGGTTATTAAAATGGCCGATAGTTTTTGGGAGGCAAACATGAACAATACCAGGGAAACAGAGAGAACCACAATCAAAGCACTGTATGGCGTCAATTTATACAGTTCATTTCCCACCGTGAGCATCACCTTGCGGGAATAGGTGTAGATTCCTGCGGAGATGGCCAATGCTCCCAGGAAAAACAACTGCTCGGCTCCCCCGATATTAATTGTTGATCCGAAATTGAGATCCTTAAATGGATTGGCAGAAACGAATATTCCCATAACATTGGCAATGTTGTTAGCTCCCAGACTGTAGGCGCCGAATGCTCCAACCGTCAGCAAACCGATCCGGGTGATCATATCGATCTTTAGAAGATGAAGGTGGATTTTAGCAAAAAACCGCACGGAAATTTTGAACAGGATTATCGCAAAGATGGCAGCAATGAGCGGACTGAAAAACCAGGTAGATACAATTTGAGTGAGGGTGGTGTAATTGGTGGGTAAACCGGTAAACCAGTTCCAACCCAGGATCCCGCCTACAATTGCCTGGGTGGTGGAGACCGGCATTTTAACCTTCGTCATCCAGGTAACGGTAATGGCAGAAGCCAGGGCAACGGTAAATGAACCACCCAGGGCATTGATGGCCCCAAGCTGAGTGAGGGTATCGGTAGTGCCGGCCCCGCCGATAGTGGCACCCAGGATGACAAAAATACTGGAAGTTAAGGCGGCAGCCTTGAATTTGACCATCCGGGTGCTCACGGCAGTTCCGAAAATATTGGCCGCGTCGTTAGCTCCCAGTGACCAACCCAGGAAGAGACCGCTGAGCAGATAAAACCAGATCATTTTTTTACCTGTTACTATTCGTGCCTTTTAACGGTGGCTATGGCCAGACGGTCACAGACATCTTCAGCGTCGTCGGCAATCAACTCAATATGATGAGCAAAAATCCGCAGGTGCGCTTTCCGGCTGAGTTCAATTTCTTTTTGAAATATTTGACGCTTGATTTTTTCGGCAATTTTATCTGATTCTTTTTCATAAAATAAGGCTTTGTTGATATAATCCCTAACCGCGCTCAGATCACGGAAATAAGTGCGCACTGCTTTCACCATATTTTCCACTGCTGAACTGGCGGCTTTCGCCAGGTCAATGTAAAGCGGCCACAGCTCTTCAGGTATTTCGGGATTCTCAATTGAAAAATTGAGCAGAGTTATTGCCATCCGGTTCAGAACCGTATCGGAATGCTCCAGTAAGCTGAGCACATCTCCCCGGAATTCCGGTATCAAGGTATGAACATACAGCTTATTCTCGATATCACGACGTAGGAAATCACCTTTACTTTCCATGGCCCGCAGATCGTGATAGCGCTGCTCGAATTCATCTTTGCGATTTTCGAAATAAAATTTTAATCCCTGTACAAAAATGAGTGCAGCCCGGTCTACAATGTCCAGGTAATCATCTATCTGGGATTCCAGTTCTTTGGTTTTCCTGAATAACACTTTCATGCCGCCCTCACTGACTGATGAGATGTCAATAGTTTTTAGACCTTATGATGTCACTAAATTAGCATAGAGCAAAGAAATAGTCAAATACTATTATTCTTGTAACTCCTTTAAATATATAATCTTAAATTTTGTCTTCATGATGAGTAAAAAAGTACGGCAGCATCATAAAAAAATGGTTACATTTTAGTAATTCTTAGTGGGATGGTTCACACAATATTTTTGTGATTATCATGTTAAGAGTAGCAGCCCAACAACCTTACTTTTTGGCAGATTATTATTTTTTCCAGAAAATTTTTCTATCTGATATTTTTATTATAGCCGATTTTCTGCTATATCGCAAGCAATCAGCCGTGACC
>MESS01000084.1:20292-20609 GCA_001771055.1 Caldithrix sp. RBG_13_44_9 | reverse complement strand
ACAACTACCACCCTTTCCCGCTGGTTATAGTCCGGAAAAATCACTGTTGATTTTATTGTTTTTGGAAGGACCAGAGACCATCCGGTTTTTTCTACAATCAACCGGGGAATAATCTGAAAGCCAGGACAAAATCCCGTATCGACGGCCTCATTACCGGGATTTCTGACCGCGATAAAGCGAACAAGGTAATAAATAAAATAAATTGCATCGTTTTGTTCCTTGAAGTAAATTCTACGCTCAAAATTTTAAAGATAGCTAGACAGGATTTATGAAAATTAAGGCTGGTCAAATACGAAAAGGAAATATCATAGAATACA
>MESS01000084.1:19982-20265 GCA_001771055.1 Caldithrix sp. RBG_13_44_9 | reverse complement strand
TGAACCATATTACCCCTGGAAACTGGCGGGCAATTATTCAGGTAACCATGAAACGATTGAAAGATGGACTAAAGGTCGAAAACCGCTTTCGTCCGGACGAGGCAGTGGAAAAAGCCACCCTGTTTACCCGCGAATACCAGTTTCTCTATAATGACGGGGATATCTATTATTTTATGGATCTGGAAACCTATGAACAGATTCATCTGACTACCGATATCCTGGGAGAGGATGCTTACTATCTGATTCCAGAAACGGTGATTCAGATCTTATTGCATGAATCCAC
>MESS01000084.1:19735-19973 GCA_001771055.1 Caldithrix sp. RBG_13_44_9 | reverse complement strand
AGTCGAATTACCGGGTGTGGTTGAATTAAAGGTAACCGAGACCGATCCCAATATGAAAGGGGCGACTGTCTCGAGTTCCTATAAACCGGCAAAATTAGAGACTGGTCTGACGATACAGATTCCTCCGTTCATCGAAGTCGGGGAAGTTATCCGGGTTGATACTGCCACCGGCCGATATCTGGAGCGGGCCAAATGAATTCACCAGTTTTCATTTTTTCTCTGAAGGTTTACCATATTT
>MESS01000084.1:19409-19664 GCA_001771055.1 Caldithrix sp. RBG_13_44_9 | reverse complement strand
GAGGGTGCATGAAAAAATTACTTCTAGCAGGTTGGATGATCTGTTTTTTATTCCTGTCAATAGGATTATCACAGGAAGATCCTAAGGTCACCGCGCAGAAGGCTTATAATGAAGGTCTGACTCTTTTAAAGAAAAATCAAACTGCCCAGGCCATTGAAAAACTTAAAGAAGCCACCAGTTTAGATCCTAATCTGGCTGTCGCTTATTATGCCCTGGGAATTGCCTATAAAAATACCAAAGATCTGGCCACCGCCG
>MESS01000084.1:16484-19345 GCA_001771055.1 Caldithrix sp. RBG_13_44_9 | reverse complement strand
TTTGCTCTATAACAGCCAGCAGAGATATGACTCGGCCATTAACACTTTTAAAGCGGCATTAGGCATAAATCCCAATGATGAAAAAGCCAATTTTGGTTTAGGTTCGGTATATCTCCAGCAAAAAGACTATCGCAACGCCATCCAATATTTTAAGAAGGCGGTGGAAATTCAGGCAGAATATTCCAATGCCTGGGAAAATCTGGGAATATGCCATCATGAAATCCGGGAGTATGAAGCGGCCATCGCCGCCTTCGGAAATGCCCTGCAGTATGAAAAAAAGAAGACCGAAAAAAGCGAAATTTATCTCCGTTTGGGAAGTTCACTGGCCAAACTGGAGCGGGATGAAGAAGCGATCCAGGCCTATAACAGCGCTATTGAAATCTCAACTCAGAGCTATATTCAGGGAGCAGCTCATTTTGGTCTGGGAGAAATTTATAAAAAGAATGGGGATAAGCAGCAGGCCCAACTCCATTTTGAGGCAGCATCCAAGGACCGATCCTGGAAGCAGCCGGCCTTATATGAAATTGATATGATGAAGAAACAAAATTAACCTGCCAGAAAGGGGGTGTCACAGCACGAATGATTCATGTTAAAGTACGTGATAATGAACCATTCGAGAAAGCTTTGAGGCGCTTTACTAAAGCTTGTGAAAAATCGGGACTCATGTCTGATATCAAAAAGCATCAGCATTTTGAGAAACCCAGTGAACAGCGCAAGCGCCAGGAAAATGCTGCTCGACGGAAAATTAGAAAGATCATGTCAGAACAAAGATAACTGATGCTAGGATCTATCATGAGTATTCAAGCGAAATTGATGGATGACATGAAGACCGCCATGAAGGCGGGGGATAAAATCCGGCTGGAGACCATTCGCGGAATTCGTTCACAAATGAAAAATTCCGAGATCGATAAGGGGCGTCCGCTTACTGAAGAAGATGAAATTCAGGTTTTAGTCAGTGCCGCCAAGCGGCGCCGTGAATCGATTGAACAATTCAGCCTGGGAAACCGGCTGGACCGGGCAGCTGAAGAGGAAAAGGAGTTGGAGATAATTCAGGAATATCTGCCGAAGCAGATGAGCGAAGCGGAAATTTCTGATCTGGTAAGTCAGATTATCCAGGAAGTCAGTGCCTCGTCCCCCAATGACATGGGGAAAGTGATGGGAAAGCTCATGCCGCAGGTTAAAGGCCGGGCCGATGGAAAAACAGTTCAAAGAATTGTTCAACAAAAATTGGCATCGCTATAGTTAGTCCTTTCTTTTTGAATGATCACTTTCTTTTACAGTGTTATTTATAAACGGGCTGCACGGCCCGTTTTTTATTATTACCAGAGAGTTGTCAGATGAGCTTAATTGATATCTTTTTTTTAGTCGTCATGACTGGTTTTATCCTGCTGGGTGTCTGGAAAGGCTTTTTCCGGGAAGTGCTGGGATTGCTGGGTGTTCTGTTGGGCATTTTTATGGCTATTATTGGTTTTGGACCAATCAGTAAAATGCTTCATCAATTGATTCCTGATGTTCCAGCCGCTGTCTGGATCGTTATCAGCTTTCTGGCTATTTTCATTGGAGTGTATCTGGCCAGTCGCCTGCTGGCCCTGGTCCTCGGTAAATTAAGCAGTCTCATCATGCTGGGTTGGCTGAACCGTTTGCTGGGTGGAGTGATTGGGGCAGTAAAGGGAGCGTTTTTAATCAGTCTCATACTGCTGGTTCTGGGATTTTTTCCATTCCAGGGCAGCTTGAAAAATGTCCGAAAGCACAGCATTTTTTATGAACCATTTCAAAGAATCATCCCGCTGTTATATAATGTGATGACTGACTTTTCCATTTCGTCCCGCAAACTGGAAAAAAAGTTCGTTCGTTTACTCGGAAACTTGCAGGGACAGTTGAATGAAAAGGCAACGGAATACTTCCTTTATAAGGACGAATAGATTACCATGCATGTAGATGAGAACATTGAACAGTTAGAACTTTCCTCCCTGCTCAAAAAGTTACATGATCTGATTCGCACTCCCTATGGGCAGTTACAGTTAGAAGGGTTGACTCTGAATTATGAACAGCAGATGATTGAAAACCGGCTGGCAGAGGTGAGTGAAATGGTGGGATTGCTGGAAGGCGGGTATGGTATTCCGATTTCTGAACTGTCTGATATTCGACCTCTGTTAGATCGCCTGAAACCGGAGGAAGCTTTCCTGGAACCATTGGAAATCAATCAGATGAAGAGCAATCTGCTTTTATTCGAGGAAGTAGCTCTTTTCGCTAAAAGCCACCACGATCTTTGTCCCAGATTGGTTAACTATTTTGACCGGATTCATTCCCATCGTTCCATCGTTCGCGAGATTGACAGAGCAATTGATTCTCATGATGAAGTCAAGGAGCAAGCCAGTCCGGAGCTGAGAAAAATCCGGCAGGAGATCCGGCATTTGGAGGGCGAACAAAAAACCGTGCTGCTGCGGGTGCTGAAACGGTATTCCGAAATTTCGCAGGATGATATTGTCACCATGCGGGATGGCCGGCTGGTTTTAGGAATCCAACAGCAGTACTTACCGCGTATTGATGGAATTGTTCATGGTACCTCAGGAACCGGGGCCACAGTCTTTGTTGAGCCGATGGAAACATTGCGCATCAGCAATCAAATCCAGAATTTAAAAATGGAAGAACGAAAGGAGATCATCCGGATATTGAAATTTCTATCCGGGCTGATCAGGGAGGTGCGGGAAGACCTCTACTTTTCCATCGAAAATTTTGGTATTCTGGATTTTATTCACGCCAAGGCTTTTCTGGCCCGCCTGCTCCAGGCTTCAGCACCGAGAATTTCCACGACTTCCCATATAAATCTGATCGACGCCCGGCATCCGCTTTTGATTTTA
>MESS01000084.1:15676-16471 GCA_001771055.1 Caldithrix sp. RBG_13_44_9 | reverse complement strand
AAAATGTCATTTCTTCTTCCCTCTCGCTGGGCAAGGACTTTACAACCTTAATCATCACCGGACCAAATGCCGGCGGCAAGACAGTGGCATTGAAAATGGTCGGCCTGCTGTGCCTGATGACCCAATTGGGGTTGCATATTCCTGCCCATCCGGATAGTGTGGTTCCCATATTTGATAAGATCCTGGTTGACATCGGTGACCGGCAGAATCTGGAACAGGATCTCAGCACTTTTTCGGCACATATAATCCGCTTGCAGGAAATCCTGCAGCTGGCCACTGCCCGCTCACTCATCCTTATTGATGAAATCGGAACCGGTACCGATCCGCGGGAAGGATCTGCACTGGCCATTTCCTTTCTCACGGAAATGAACCGGCGTCAGGTGATCACTGTGGCAACCACTCATCATGGGGAATTAAAAGCTTTTGCCTTTAATACCCCGGGGGTGGAAAATGCATCCATGGAATTCGATTTGCAAACGTTGCTCCCAACCTACCGGCTGCAGATCGGGATACCCGGCAGCAGTTATGCTTTTGAGATCGCCCGGCGCTATGGATTGTCAGAAATAGTCCTGCAGGAAGCCACTCGCATCTTGGGGGCAGAAAAAAGCCAGCTGGAAAATCTGATTATCAATTTAAACCAACGGTTGCAGCAGACCGAAAAAGAGCGGCGTGAGGTCAGTATCAAGCTCAGTCAGTCAGATGGACTTAAAAATTTATATCAGGCTGAATTGGAAAAACTGCGCCGGGAGAAGACAGATCTCAGGAGACAGGCGGCGGAAGAAGCCCGGAAAATTG
>MESS01000084.1:15316-15663 GCA_001771055.1 Caldithrix sp. RBG_13_44_9 | reverse complement strand
TGTCACCATTGAACGGCTGATAGCGGATATTCGCCGCACCCAGGCCCAGAAGGAAAAAATTAAAGAAGCCCACCAAAAAATTGCCGAATTACGGCAGGTTGCTGAAAATGTGTTGAAGGAAACCCAGCCCCCCGAAACAGAAGTGGCTGAATTACATCAGGGTGATATCGTCTGGATCGAAAGTCTGCGGGCAGAAGGAGAGTTGGTCACTGAACCGGATAAACAGCAGAAAGCCTGGATACTGGTGAACGATCTGCGAGTGAATCTGCCGCTGCAGGGAGTCAAAAAAATAATGAAAGCACAGGCGGATTCACGGCGAAATTTGACCCGGCCGGATTCCCGCTCAG
>MESS01000084.1:12590-15187 GCA_001771055.1 Caldithrix sp. RBG_13_44_9 | reverse complement strand
ATGGCAAGGGAACCGGAATCCTGCGAAAGGAAATAAACGCTTTTTTATCCCGTGATCCGCGGGTGGAGGAAAAACGTCTAGGTAAATGGGGAGAAGGAGATACCGGAGTCACGATTGTGCGCTTAAAGAAATAATTCCGGATAAATGAGTAATTTTCACTGGAAATAATTAATTTTTCCTGGTGAAGGAGGAATCTGCGATGAACAAGAATATAATCATTGAAAAACTGGAGGATATTGCGGTAATATCCTTGAACCGGCCGGAAAAACGCAATGCCTTGAATGCGGCGATTTTAACCGAGTTATCGACCGCCATGGATGAAATAGCAGAAAATCAGCGAATTCGCGGGATCATTCTCACCGGTAATGGTTCAGCCTTTTGCGCCGGGGCAGACCTGGCTTATCTGAAAGAAATCAGTCAGTTTGGAGAAGAAGAAAATGTTAGAGATTCCAGGCTGCTGGCTGATATCTTTTATAAATTATATTCTCTTCCTAAGATTACTTTTGCAATGGTGAATGGTCCGGCACTGGCGGGGGGATGTGGATTGGCACTTTGTTGCGATTATATTTTTGCTGAACAGGAAAGCGCCCGGTTTGGTTTCACGGAAGCCAGGATCGGTTTTATTCCGGCCATCGTAATGAATTTTTTAATTCGCAGAGTTTCTCCGTCCATTGCCTACCATTTAGCGGTAAGTGCCCAGCTCATCAATGCCCGGGACGCCCTGCAAACCGGACTGGTTGATTTGATCTTTCCAGAGAGAGACCTCCGGAACAAAACGTTGTCCTTTGTTGGGAATTTACTGGAACAGAACAGCTTCGAAGCCATGATCCAAACCAAAAAACTTTTCCAGCAGTTACTGGACCTTCCTTTAAAAGAGGGATTGGAAATTGCCAGCCGACTAAATGCCCGGAGCCGGCAAAGTGCCGATTGCCAAAAAGGATTAAAGCAGTTCCTAAATAAGACCACCATCAACTGGCGTTCCGAATCATGAAAATTTTTTGAGATGTCACAATTTTTATCAGAAGAATGGTAATCTGTTTTACCTTGAAGCCAGATGATTGTGTCAGAGATATCATAACAGTTTAAGAATCCCAGAATAAATTGTATGTCTAAAAATATCATCATCGCCGGTGCCACCGGATTCATTGGCCGGAGACTTACCTCTCGCCTGGCCGAATATGGTTACAGTATCATTGCATTGTCCCGCAATCCTGAGAAATATCAAAAATATTTTAATGGAAATGTTCAATTTCTTAAATGGGATGGACTGAACCTGGATCACTGGCCGCCCTGGTTGAAGGAAGTTAAAGCGGTGATAAATTTAGCCGGAGAGAATATCGGCGCCGGATTATGGACCCGTAAAAGAAAACAAAAGTTGTTAACCAGCCGCCTGCAGACTACCCGTGCTCTGGTGGCGGCTATCCAACAATTGCCAGTGAAACCAGCAATGTTCATCCAGATGTCAGCTATTGGATATTATGGGAACAGCGGTGAGGTTTTGCTGGATGAATCCAGTCCAGCGGGTAAAGGTTTTCTGGCTGAGCTGACAAACCAGTGGGAAACAGCCGCTTCCGATATATCCAAACCGGGAATTAAACTGGTTATTCTTCGAACCGGTTTGGTTCTGGGAAAAGGCGGCGGCATGATCACCCGACTCACTCCGCCTTTCCGTTTTTTTCTGGGAGGACATTTCGGGAAAGGCGATCAGTGGCTGTCATGGATTCACCTGGAGGATGTAGTAAGAACTTTCCAATTTATTTTAGAAAATAATCCTGCGGCAGCTATCTATAATGTTACCTCACCTGAAGCGTTACCGGCCAGGGATTTTTTTAAAACGCTGGGCCGTGAGCTTCACCGGCCTTCCTGGCTGCACTTTCCCGAATTGCCTTTAAAATTGATTTTAGGTGAGATAGCCCGGGAAACCATCCTCAGCAGCCAAAGAGTCTATCCTGCCAACCTGCTGAAAACCGGCTTTGAATTCAAATATACCCGCCTGACTCCTGCCCTGCAGGAAGTGTTTAGTAATCAGGTTTAGTCCATACCTGAAGGGTTCTCAATCCAGATCTGTAAAACAACCGTTCAGATTCGGAAAGATAACGATACTTGGAGATACCTCTTTTTGAGATAGTAGTAAGTGAAACCACTGTTGTCAAAAATATTATAGCCGGCGAATTGCAAATCTATTTCCAGTGAGCGGATGGGTACTTTAATGCCCAGTGAAAGATCCATGTCATAGAATGGATCAATTATTTCGGTTTGCAGCTGGTTCTCAATATCCACATACCAGGCGGTACTCTGTCCTTCATAAAATAAAGTGGAATTCAAATAGAGCCTGAAGGGAGAAACATAATTCAGATTGCAGCTGATATTTTTTTCTGGTTTGAAGGAATAGAGCAAGGGATTGGAAATATGTAAATCCATCATGGAAAAGGTAAGAAAAATTCTTCGCCAGAGTTCGGTAAATTTAAGCGATGCTTCAAATCCCCTGGTTACATTTTGTCCGATTTGAATGAAAACTAGTTCGTTATCAAAAGGACGGTTTAACAGTTTATTGTAACTGGTCCGTGAAAAAATTTCAAACGATAGAGAAAGTTGAT
>MESS01000084.1:10519-12583 GCA_001771055.1 Caldithrix sp. RBG_13_44_9 | reverse complement strand
AGAATTGTTGGCATTATAAGAAATTTCCAGACCAAGTTCAGCAGAATTACTGTATTCGGGTTTCAAGCCGCCCGCACTGGTATCAGTGCTGTTAACACTGTACACGTCACGGATATAGGCATTTTCAATTAGAGTAGGATATTTTACATTTTTTCCATAATTGAGAAAGGGTGATATTTCCCAGGGATGACTGCGGTATTCCATTTTGGCGCCAAAAGTGGGAGAAACATCCTGATGGCCGGAAGCGACCGCATCTCCTCTCAGGCCGATATAAGTTTTCCATGATAAATTGGGGAGACTCTCCGGCTGGTCGCTGAAAGCGAAGACCGCACTGACCGCTGCTTTGTTGTCATAAAAAAATTCATCGCTTAGAGTGCTTTTAAAATTGGTACCGGTTATCATGGCATCATTGCTCAGATCATCATGGAAATATTCACCATACAGTTGGATATCGGCACGGCGGTAGGAATACTTTTTGGCAATATTGAAATTGAGCCGGTTGCTCTGGTAAAGATTGGTATACTCGGTATTGTCGTCCGGTTGCCTGATTACCTGATTATGGGTATAAAAATGATTGATGTTAAAACTGAAATCTTTCGATCCAAAAATATCGCCAGTATAACTCAGAATAGTGAGAAAGTTTTTATAATTATTTTTCCAGAAAGGTTTCTGATAGTCAGTAAAATAACTGATAAAGCGTCCAAGATATTGACCTTTTTGAGTGAAGTAGTTTAAAGTGAGCAGGTGATTTTGTCTTTTGGTTGATATCTGCTGATTGGAAGTTTTGTCACTATATTTCTCTCCTGGAAAGTATTCGATTTCAGGAGAAAATGAATTTAGCTGTCCGAAGTAACTCAGTCCGATTTTTTTCCAGAAAAGTAAACTGACGCTTCCCAACAGATACTCAGTTTCAAAACTTCCCACTTTTCCCTTAAAAAAGAGGCTGGATTTTTTGGGCTGGCGGGTGGAAATGTTCACTACCCCGCCAAAGGCTCCATTCCCTAAAAAAGTGGAATTACCGCCCTTCAAAATTTCCAGATTGTCGATGTTCTCAACCGGAACAATGGATAAGTCGGCAGAATTATCAAATCGTAAATTATTAATGAGCACCCCGTCCAGATAAACATTTACTTCATCGGAATTACTGCCCCGGATCTGAATCCGGCGTCCATCCAGGTCGTTGCCTTCAATTCGGACGGCAGGCAATGGTTTGAGAATGTCGGATATTTCGCTGCTTCCGTACCTTTCGATTTCAGCCAATTCAATTTTGGTAGTGGACTGGGGAATGTCATGGCGGATGATGTGTTCCCGTTCAGCCCGGATGATGATCTCATCCCCATATTCCAGGCTTACCGGTTCCAGCCGGATTTGCAGATTATCTTTTATGGCACCGATGGGAATCTTATATTGCTTATACCCCATGAAGCTGATGCTGAGAGAATCGGAAGGATTGAGCTGCTTCATACTCAAGGTAAAAAATCCGTCTCCATCTGACACGGTTCCGATCATGGAGGCTGACAGATAAATATTTGCTCCTTTCAGTGGTTGCCCGGTACTGGCATCTTTAATCACTCCGGAGATGCGCTGTTCTTCAGCCGGCGAGGTAACACACCACAGGCAAAGAATAATGAGTATCAGATAAGGAAAACAACTTCTCATAAACAAAGGTTTTCAGTGAACCACGGTTAATGGATAAGAATTGGGCGGTACAAAAATCGGTGGGAACAGCGGAATATCACCGCTGATAGCCGGCACCATATCCTGGATATAGGTGGAATAACCCGAGGAATCAACGGCTGATATGTCGAAGTTTTTACGTATTTCCCATTCACGACCTGACAAGTCCGGATACGCCGTGGCCTCATAATAAGCCGCGCGGAAGCTGGCTGCAGCAATAAAAACCATCGGCGAGGTTATTTTTTGAACTTCCTGAGTTTGACTGTTGAGGTAATAGAAGATCGCTTTTACCGAATCAACATCCGAGTATCCCTGATAATCTTCCACCAGAACCTGGCAGACATATAAGGGAATGTCAAATTCAACGAACTGATGAAGTACTAAAAC
>MESS01000084.1:9635-10421 GCA_001771055.1 Caldithrix sp. RBG_13_44_9 | reverse complement strand
GAGCCGAGATCTGTAAAGAGACCAGTTTATTTCGTTCATCATCGGTGGTGAGCTGGTACTGAATCGAGAATTGACCATTGACATCACTAAAAGTCTGGTAGTTTTCACCCAGCTGTATTGAAGCACCATACACTTCCCCCTGAGTGAAAATATCAGTGATAGATCCGGAAATAGATATCTCGGTTTTTTGCAGATTGGATTCAGTCTGTGAACTGATAAATTTCTCACAACTCAAGAATGTGAAGATGGCCATGAAAGTGATAATAACAGGCAGGAGTTTTTTATTTTTCATACTGATCATATTCAAAAAACGACTCACTTTATAGTGTATCCACAGAGGGATTGCCGATCAGTTCAGATATCCGATTAATTCTCCAGCAATATATTTATTTGATCAGTGAAACAATGATTTTTTCCATCCTGGAATTGGCAGTGGTCTTACTCCCGGCTGGGATTTACCTGAGTCAGCCAGGCATCAGGAAAACCTGAACTGCGAAGGAGATTTAAAAATTCCCGGGCTGCAGCTTCCTCTTGAAAATTTCCTACTACTACTTTCCAGAAATCACCACTGCGGATAACCCAGCCTTCCTGTTCCAACCGGTTTTGTAAGGATTGCAGGACCTGTTCGGCGTTGGCAGCATCTCGGGTTACGAAAATTTGAATAGTGTAAATTAACTGGGAATATTCCGAGCTATCCTCTCCTGATTCTGCCGGAAGTGCTTGATTCACACTGTCTTTTGGAACATGGATAGTGGTCTGTACAATCCAGGCATTGGTAATTCCTCT
>MESS01000084.1:9421-9563 GCA_001771055.1 Caldithrix sp. RBG_13_44_9 | reverse complement strand
ATCAGTTCCGAGAAATTATTTTGCCAGAGGAATTGCTTTAGATCCCCTGATATTTGAGCTCGCAGAGAAACCAGAATAACCTGGCAAAACACCGAAGATAGTATGAAGGCTTTATGGTTCATCTAGTATAACTTTGTTAATT
>MESS01000084.1:4499-9410 GCA_001771055.1 Caldithrix sp. RBG_13_44_9 | reverse complement strand
ATCTGCCATTCACTCAGAATGATTTCCTGCTCCGCCAATTCGATCCTGATCTTCTCGACTCTTCCCGAACTCTTGCGTGATAAGATTTCCAACTTCAGCGAGTAACCTTGATTTTTCCATTGCTCCGCCTGGGCGGAGGTGACCAGACCCATGCCAGTCAGATTGTCCAGTAAATCCTGAGCAGTCATCTGTTTTGTCCAGCGATACTGGGGAGAAATTTCGCAGTTTACCCTCTCATTTGACTGATCCTTGATATTCCCGGTTTGTATTGGAGACTGCTCGGTGATCGGCAGGTAGTCAAGCATCCCGCCGCAGGTGGAATGATATTGTATCTTAACCGGCTTACCACCGGCAGTCTGTAAAAAAAGGCCCATACTTTCTGTTACCGCTTTATCCACCAACGGAGTTTTTATCCGGGTACCCTGGTAGATCTGGTCCCGGTTGTCGGCATACAGATCAAAATAGGCTGAGGCCGGATTTTTTAATGAATAATATGCATAAGTAGCAGCTGCGATGGTCTGGCTGATGACTGCCTGGTAATATTCTTCCGAATGACTGGGTATTTCGTGCGGAACAACTCCCTTCAGATAATCCGGCAGTAGCAGTTCGTTGATCACTGCTACTGAATTCTGATTTTTGACAAAGATAATTTTCCCCTGGTAAGAAATGCCCATCCAGTTGAATTCTCCGGCATTTAGTGCAGTAAACTCAATGCGCTCGAATTGTTCAAAGGAAAAAAAACGGGAATCGCTGCGGAAGGTAAGCTGTCCATTATCCCAGGATACTTGAAAATTACCCAGAGTTGAATCCAGTAAATAATTAGCCTCTTCCAGGCGCAATTGGTAAGCGTCAATAAATTGTAAGGATCCCCGGGAAAGTTGATCGGTAAGTGCAACCCGAATGGTTGGGATTTTTGCTGGTAAGACCTCTACCGGGGTAATCGGTCTTTTGGCGCAGCTTGCCCCAAAGAAAAGGAGGAAGAAAAATAATAGGACAGTTCGCCACTGCCAAATTTGCATTCTTATGGCTGGGGATGAGTGAAAGATATGTTTCTGAAGTATCAAGAATTTACCATCCAAAACCGACGATGCTTACTCCTACTCTAATTCCAAATCCCGATATATCCAGTTCTTCCCAGGAAGGCAGACCGTCTTCATTGGTTTTTTCATTCCGTTTGACCTTGGAACCATTGTACATACCGTCGACAAATAAATTAGCGGAGGAGCTGATCTGCAATCCCATTCCAGCAGTGGCCTGCCAGCCGAATCCATGGTAGAAGCGGGTGTCTTGAGTTTTAGAAATGTAATTATATTCTTTATTCCAGACCATTCCCCATCCCAATCCGGCCGAGCCGCGTAGAAAAATTGGTCCCCTGTTACCTAATTGATTTTCCAGATTAAGTTTTAAAAAAAGCGGGATAATATAGGTTTTATATTCTGTTTCAACAGACATTCCCGTTGGCTCAATTCCACTTGGAAGTTGAATTTCGTAATCTGTAGTCACTTTTTTATATACTTTCTGGTAATAGTTGAATTCAAAACTCCAGCTCAAACTTTCATCAATCATTCGTCCCAGGTTAACTCCAAAAATGTAACCTGCTTTGGCAGCGTTAGGATCTATATAACCGACTTTAAACTCAGTATAAGGCGCTTTTGCATACATTGGGCAGATTAACCCAATTAACAGGATAACGATCACTAAATATTTCATTTTGGAGACTCCTTTTTTCATTGCTGAAGTTAAATTTAATTTTATAATATTTTAAATGCAATCATTTACAAAACAAAGTGAGCAGTATCTGAGATTCTGATTAAGTTTGAGTAGAAAAAAATCGATAATGATAATGAAAGAGATCCATATGCTGTAAAATTCATCAATGCAGAAGATATGGTCTCTTAAAAAGAGGTTGCAATTATAAAAATTGAATAGTAAAATTTAGCCAACAGCACATAAAAATTTACTGAACGTCATGAAATACTTTTTAACAAATTATCCCTCAGAAAAATTTTTGAAAAATGTTAATATAAAAAAGGTACATAGGTGTATGAATGGAGTACAAATGGGTAATCGATTACGACTATAATGAAAAGATTGTGGAGGACATAGCCAGGGAGTTGGCAGTTCCGGCAATCATGGCGCGCATTCTCCTGAACCGCCAGGTCGATTCCTTTGAGAAAGCTTACCAGTTTTTTCGTCCTGATTTAGAAAATCTGCATGATCCATTTCTTTTTGAGGATATGGAAAAAGCAGTGGAACGTTTACTTGAGGCCCTCCAGCAGGGAGAAAATATTCTTGTTTACGGGGACTACGATGTAGACGGTGTTTCTTCCGCGGCTCTGGTATATCTAGTGCTTTCCCGGATGGTCGGTTCCCGGGTCAGCTATTATATCCCGGATCGTATGACCGAAGGATATGGTCTGTCCAGCAAAAGTATCCGCGATGCGGCGGAAAATGGGTTCTCTTTGATCGTTACTGTGGATTGCGGAGTTACTGCAGTAGCGGAGATAAAGCTGGCTAAAGAACTTGGCATGGATACCATCGTCTGCGATCATCATCAACCTGCAGAGGAATTGCCACCGGCAGTCGCCATTTTAGATCCTAAGATTCCCGGATCGAAATATCCCTTTGCGGAATTGGCCGGGGTGGGGGTGGCATTTAAATTATTGCAGGGCCTATACCGCAAACTGGAACTTCCTGCAGCTGAACTGGATGATTATCTGGATTTAGTAGCTATTGGCAGTTGTGCTGATATTGTGCCCCTGGTAGATGAAAACCGTATCCTGGTGAGACACGGCCTGGATAAAATCAATTATAATGCCCGCTTTGGAGTACGGGCGCTGCTGGAATCCTCCGGATTAACGAACAAAGAAGTGACCGCCGGCTTAATTGTTTTTGTTATGGCTCCCCGGATTAATGCAGTAGGTCGTTTAGGGGATGCCCGGCGGGCGGTCCAATTGTTCAGTGCACCTACCTTACAGCAAGCCCGGATGTTCGCAAGGGAATTAGAAAAGGAAAATAAACTGCGGCGGGACATCGATGAAATTACTTTCAAAGAGGCTCAGGAAATTCTGGAGTCTAGATTGAATCCGCGGGAAGATAAAGCTTTTGTGCTTTATAAGAGGGACTGGCATCCCGGAGTGATCGGGATTGTTGCTTCACGAATCGTGGAAAAATATTACCGTCCTACCATAATGATCACAGTGATTGATGGGGTGGGTAAAGGAAGTGCCAGAAGTGTCTCTAACTTTAATATCTATCAGGCTATTAAAGATTGTTCCCACCTGCTGAGCGGTTTCGGGGGACATAAATATGCCGCTGGACTGACTATTGATGAAGGAAAGATTCCTGAATTTGTGGAAGCTTTCAAGGAAGCCGCTGCCAGACAGCTGAAACCGGAAGATCTGACTCCCTGCATCCATATTGATGGGGAGATTGGACTGCATGAATTTACCCCCCGTTTCATCCGTTTATTGAAATTGCTTGGTCCCTTCGGTCCAATGAACCTGCGACCCATTTTTATGAGTCGGAATCTGAAAGTGGTGGGCACCCCATGTGTGGTCGGTCAAAATCACCTGAAATTGAAAGTGGAACAGGAAGGTTCAGTACTGGATGTTATTGGTTTCAATATGGCGGCACACCTCAGTGGGATCGAGAAAACCGGGATGGTGGACTGTGTATATGTAGTGGAAGAAAATAACTGGAATGGTAAAAATTCCATTCAATTAAGATTAAAGGACATTCGCTAAACTGTTTTGAGAAGCTATGAAAGAATTTTTTGACAACCTGAAGCAAATCAGAGAATCCAAAGGGATCTCTCTGGAAGAAATTTCAAAAAAATGCCGTCTGCCTCTGAAATATTTACAAGATATTGAAGCAGGTAAATTGGAAAATTTACCTGCCGGGTACGATCGGATTTTTTTAAAACGGTATTTGAAAGAAATCAAGGAAGATAAAGAAGAAGTCTGGCGGGATTTCAATCTCTTTTTTGGTACTGGTCCGCTGCAACCCGGAGTTCCCTATTCTTCTGATATTCCAATAAAAAAACCGAAACCGGTCGTGCTGGAAGAAACCGCTGATGTCAGTAAAAGTGAAGTTAAACCTCCCGGCTTCCTGCAAAAACTGCTTTCCAAATGGAATCTGGAAAAATTCCATCGCTTTTTCTGGATTTTTATAACCGTTTTAATTTTAGGAACGGTTGGATTTTTTGCCTTTCAGCAATATCAGTTTGTAAAAAACAATACTCCGGAAATCAGGGAAATATCAGTATCGGAATATATCAGTGAGATGCAAAGGCAGGACAGTATACTGACGCCTCAGGTGACTGACACCACCGGGATTAAAGCAGACAGCACCTCAGATTTTACAGTGGAGTTGCGCTCACTGCAGAGGACCTGGATCAGGGAAATCCGTGATCAGCAGGATACTGTAGAATATATTCTCAGCCAGGGGCTGAAAAGAAAGATCTCGGCCAGAGAATCGGTCAAACTCATGATGGGCAGGGCAGATGGTGTGCAGATCTGGGTGAATCAGGATAGTTTAGGAGTAGTGGGAAAACCGGATGAGGTAGTGGTCAGTCTGGTTCTAAACCAGAAAGGGATCGTCGAAAAACGTTTGAAAAAACCAGAACCCAAAAAACCAACTCCGGTGGACTCTTCCCAGGTTACTCTTTCCCTTCCCCAGCCAGTTCAAAAAGATCCAGGCCCGGCCGGAGATAATTAATAATATCTGTTCAGTATCAGGGCATTCAGTGGCAGCTTCTGAATAAATCTATTCTTTATTTATTTTCCCACCCCAATAGTAATAGAAATTGAATGATCAGTTGCGCGCTAATTTATTCGCTTTACTTATTAATTTTTCGTTTGTTATGGAAAATATAATTGACAATATTATTAAGTTTTTCAGAAAAAGGGA
>MESS01000084.1:3512-4481 GCA_001771055.1 Caldithrix sp. RBG_13_44_9 | reverse complement strand
ATTGTTCTATTAAAGATTAAAATAATGAGCAGCATTAAACAGCGGGTATTCCAGGCAGATCAGGTAATTGAAATTTATAATTCCGATGAGAGAGTTTATGATTTTGGAGAGCGGCTGTTTCCAGATGAGCAGGTCAATCCAATGATCAGGTTACCGGTATAATACCAATCCGGTATAACGGCCCTCACTTGCCAGGCCCTTAAAGTTTTAGCAACAGGAAAACTATCTATGAGTGAAAAATTAGAAAAAGCTGAAGAATTAAAAACTGCCACTGAGATGATGGTCGAATTTTATTACAAACGAATCATGCGGATTTTAGAATATTATGTTCTATTGTGTTTTATTCTGGTCACCTTTATACCTCTCCTCCATTTCTCCTGGATTCCTGGTTTCGTAAAGCTGGTCTATTTTACTGGTTTTCCTCTCCTTATAATAATTTTTATTATCAGTTTATTCAAGGATCCGATCCAAAGACTCTTTGTCGGTATGTTAAAAAAATAAGTTCGGTAGATTCAGATTAAGAGAGTTCTGTTTGTCGGAAATTTAAAGAACTTGGAATGAATATCCGACAATAGCCATCATAAGAATTCGGGGTAAAAATATTTGATTCATTTTGAAAAAAAGCACCTGGAAAAAATTATCAATCAGGCTAAGAAAGAGAAGATTCTGGTTTTCGGTGACCTGATGGTTGATGAATATTTATGGGGAAATGTGAGCCGCATTTCACCGGAAGCGCCTGTTCCCATTATCAATATTTCCTCTGCTCAGTTACGGTTTGGCGGTGCTGCCAATGTAGCCTTTAATCTGATGGGATTAGGTCAAACCCCGCTGTTAGTCGGCACGGTGGGCGAAGATCGCATGGGTCAGTTGTTTTTGAATATGATCAAAGAAAATGGATTGCCTGGCCAGGGAATTATAACCGTCCCGCAACGTCCCACTACCGTAAAAACCAGGATTATTGGCAATAAC
>MESS01000084.1:1858-3466 GCA_001771055.1 Caldithrix sp. RBG_13_44_9 | reverse complement strand
TGGAAATTCAAGAACGATTATTTAAAATATTTATTTCCCAGATAGAGACCGTCTCGGCTATCATTATTCAGGATTATAATAAAGGGATAGTCGCTCCTCAACTGGTAAGTCATATTATTGATCTGGCCAACCGTAATGGAAAAGTTATTACGGTCGATCCCAAATTTGAAAACTTTTTTTCGTACAAAAATGTTACTCTTTTCAAACCGAATATCAAGGAAACGGAAGAAGCTCTGGCCATGCGCATCAAAAATGAGCAAGAGGTGGTCACTGCCAGTAAAAAATTAATGTCTTTGCTGAATTGTGAAGCAGTCCTTATCACTCGCGGTGCACAGGGAATGGTACTGCTGGAGAAGAATGGTGATTGCACTTTTGTGGAAACCAAAGCCCGCAAAGTGGCCGATGTATCGGGGGCAGGCGATACGGTTATTGCTACCCTGACCTATGCCTTATCCGGAGGAGCCAGCATGAAAGAAGCAGTCTCCATGGCCAATTTTGCCGCCGGTCTAGTTTGTGAAGAAGTGGGAGTCGTCCCGGTTAATCTTGACGGATTGCAGAATTCGATTTTGCAATACCGGGATGAACTGCAATAAATCGAACTATTGTGAATTTAATCGAGTCCAGCTGTGTTGAGTGCTAAAATCAAATCTCTCGCCGAAATGGTGGCAATAAGAAACCAGCTTCGTCGATCGGGGAAAAAGGTGGTCTTTACCAATGGTGTTTTTGATCTGTTGCATCGCGGCCACGTGGAATACCTGGAAAAAGCACGATCCATGGGTGATGTGCTGATCCTGGGGCTTAATTCGGATGCCTCGGTCAAACTGGTGAAGGGATCGTGGAAACCTCTGGTGAATCAGGAGGACCGCGCCGTAGTGCTGGCTGGATTATCTTCGGTTGACTATGTATGTTTTTTTGATGAAGAAATACCTTTCGTAATTATTTCAGCCCTGGTACCTGATATTCTGGTAAAAGGCGGTGATTATCTTCTTGATGAGATAGTAGGCAGGGATGTGGTGGAATCCAGCGGTGGTAAAGTAGTAACTATCCCGCTGACTCCAGGGATATCGACAACGGAAGTAGTGGAACGAATAGCCAAACTGATAAGAGAAGGAAAAATAGTGGCATGAAAAAGTGGATTATCGGTCTGCTGATCCCGGTGTTGATGAGCTGCAGCAGCTCTAAGACCGTTAAAATAGAATCCAATCAACCTGTACCTCAACCAGTGGAATATGTTTCAGTCGATTCACTGGAAATCGCCTGGTCCTATATCGAACTGGGGAAAGTCAGCGAACAGGAAGGTGATTCATCCTCTGCTGATCAATATTTTCAGACCGCCATGGAGATCTCTTCGCTGTATCAGGAGCGCCATGCCGGGACCAGGGATTCGCTGGCGCAGATCCGTATTGAACAGATTTCTATGGAATATTCGGAGTTTATAGCTCGGTTAAACGGTATTGAACGGGATTCTCTGGCGGCTGCTGATGTGATG
The DNA here is from genome assembly GCA_001771055.1 of Caldithrix sp. RBG_13_44_9. Classification (GTDB taxonomy): domain Bacteria; phylum Calditrichota; class Calditrichia; order RBG-13-44-9; family RBG-13-44-9; genus RQOF01. The sequence continues at coordinate 1,977 of MESS01000084.1, read as the reverse complement.
GAAATCCTGGAAGAAATAGGTGAAGATCTGCTGATCCCGGATTCGGGCAGTGGGGCAGTCTCCATCACGGATGTGATTGAGGAAGAGCAGCAGATGACCATCCCGTTGGTCCTGAACAA
>MESS01000084.1:0-1792 GCA_001771055.1 Caldithrix sp. RBG_13_44_9 | reverse complement strand
GCGAACCGGCTGGTATCAGGACCTGATCATTACTATTTTGAAGGAAGAAGGAGTACCCGAAGAACTATTTTATTTGGCAATGATAGAGAGCGGATTCAATCCGAATGCCAAATCCTATGCCAGAGCAGTGGGAATCTGGCAGTTTATCTCCAGCACCGGCAAGGCCTATGGTCTCACCAGCAGCTGGTGGTATGATGAACGGCGAGATCCAGAAAAATCATCCCGTGCCGCCGCTAAACATTTGCGCGATCTTTACCAGCGGTTTGATAATTGGTATCTGGCCATCGCCGGTTATAATTTTAGTCCGGGTAAAATTGAAAAAAGATTACAAAAGTATAACGTGGAAGAATTTTGGGATCTGCCTCGCCTGCCCCGCCAGACCCGGAACTATGTACCCACCTTCATTGCCGCAGTCCATATTGCCAAGAATCCTGCAGAATATGGATTCTTTGTGGAGCCGGAGGCTCCGGTGATCTATGATACCGTCACCGTAAAAGAATGTGTGGATCTGAATGTGGTGGCCACCTGCGTGAACAGCAATTTTGATGAGTTGAAGCGGCTTAATCCGGCACTGTTGCGCTGGTGTACTCCACCTGACCGTGATAAGTGGATTCTAAACATTCCCCCGGGCAACCGGGACTTGTTCCTGGCAAATTATTCCCGGGTTCCGGATGATCAGAAACTGACCTATATCAATCACCTTATCCGGCGGGGAGAAACTCTTTCCCAGATCTCACGGAAATATGGAGTTAATATCGATGAGATAAAACGGTTTAATAAGATCAGGGGAACCTTCATCCGGGAAGGACAGGTTCTGGTGATCCCCTATCCTCAGAATAAACAGTATGCCAGGGTACTGGCTAAACAATCGGTGATTTATGCATCACAGGATGAGCAGGTCCGGGAACCGGTCAGTTCAGTGCCAGGCCGTGAGAAATATGTACATGTGGTTAAAAAGGGCGAGACTTTGTGGGAAATTGCCGGCAAGTACGGAGTGGAAGTACATCAAATTCGCTCCTGGAATGGACTCTCCGGCTCACGGAATATTTATCCGAATCAGAAATTAAATACCTGGCTTCCCGCCGGCGCTGCTCCAACTGAACCGACTCTGCAAAATAAAGAAACCGCAGCTTCCACTAAAGCCCGGGTGGACCAGAATGAGGACAACCGGGTAGTAATCTATACTGTGAAAGAGGGTGATACCTTATGGGATATCGCCAATCGCTACGGGGTATCCATCCGGGATATTAAAACCTGGAATAAACGCCAGAGCAATCTGATCAAACCGGGTGACGAACTGAAAATCATGACTGCCAATTGACATCATTGACCAGATATGCTGAAACTCACGTGAAAAATAGCTTTACTGTTTTGTCGATCCTGATTGTGTGTTTGTTGGTGATGTCTCAGGTTATAGCAGAGGATCAAGTTCCTAAGAAATGGATGGTTGGAACAGAACTGGATATAGTTCCATACATATTCGATGGGTACTATATTTCCGCCATCGCTGGCTACAGCAAGTGGCGTGTTCGATTCGTGCGAACAAATATCACTACACCCGATTTTGTAACACAATCAGGTTTTGAAGACAATGAGATCGATGTCAACGCCTACATTATTGACTACTATTTCAGGGAAGGTTTCAAGGGCTGGTGGATTGGGCCCGGTTTTGAAACATGGAATGGTGAGGTAAAACAAATAAGTAGCGGTCTCACGAAAAAATATCGTACAGACATCTTAACACTTGGAGGTGGTTACACCTTCCGTTTCAATGACTATTTTTATATTAATC
>MESS01000083.1:5401-5513 GCA_001771055.1 Caldithrix sp. RBG_13_44_9 | reverse complement strand
CCGGCATGGCTAAATCGTTGATCGGAGTATTTAAGGAAACTCTGGGTGATAAAGTGGAAGATGTGATCGAATCCAGGCGGTTAGTCAATTCGCCGGTTACCCTGGTCAGTGG
>MESS01000083.1:1997-5165 GCA_001771055.1 Caldithrix sp. RBG_13_44_9 | reverse complement strand
TGACCGAGATCATGCAGAAGGCCACCCAGAGCAGTTGAGCGGGGGTGGAGTTTCTCAAACCGAGGGATGACTCGCGCAGGCTAGTTTTGATTCAGCTGGGTTGGTTCTCATTGTAAGATGGACGGATGAGTATCCGGTATGAAAAAACTAGTTGTACCATCAGGTAGTACAAGATTCCTTCGCTTCGCTCGGAATGACTATCGGGAAAACCATCAGATTATTTTAGGTCATGACCAAGGGGATCGACAACCCAGTATGAAAAAACACTTAGACGAACCCCATCTTCAAATTTTGTAACAGCTGGACTATTTATTTTGCATTATTTTTTCGATCTGAAATACCGGTCTAATATCCACCGGCAGGCCGGTCAATTTAGCTTTAAGCGCGGTCATCGAAGAAGATTCCACGGCATAGGCTGCGATTATTTGTTTAGCGCCCTCATAGTTGCCTTCAGCCTGGATGGTCAGAATTTTGGCAGCCAGTTCTTCCAGAGCCGGATAGATTTTCTTGATGTTCACCCGCACCTTCAGGGCGGCCTGGTCATATTCATATCCACCTTTTTCCAGCAAATAATTATAAATGATGGTACAACCGGCACCATGGGCCTCAGTGATCCCGAATCGGACCGAACGGAAAATTCCAGCCAGGAAGGTGCTCCAGGTTTCATTCTCAAAGGAGGCCGGGAACTCTCCCTTTTTCATCAGGAAAATAATATTGTACATCCCTAAGATATCAGCCTTGCATTCTTCCATGGTAGAATAGGTTTCCTTCAATTCCTTTTTTACCTCCGTCTGCTCCCCGTCTACGGTGATGAAACCCGGCCCTACTCCGTGTGACATTTCATGCATCAGCACATGATTGAAAAAAGCCTCGAAAGTCACATCCTGAAGTTGACTTCCATCCAGTACCCGGGCGGCAATCGGCAGCAGGATCTGATTAAATTTGGCTTCATTCACATTTTTCAGCATCACTTTCTTCGAGCCTTTTTCCGCCCGTACCCGTTCATCGTTAGGCAGAGTGAAAGCAATGGTCTGCACTCCGGCCTTGGTGTCACCAGCCGAAAATACTTCCTGTGCCACCACAATGGGGGATTCCGATCCCCGCTTAAAATTTTTATACTCTTCCGGGATGGGCAGATTTCTTTCAATATCCAGCAGATAACCGCCGAAGCGTGCCAATTTGTGGCTCTCAGCCGGATCTCTCAGGGTAATAAAGGCCTCGAACGAAGCTTTATAATTAAATAATTCATCCTCGTAAACCTCATAAGGACCAATAACTACCTCGATGGTATGATCCTTCAGATCCATCCAGTCTTTATCACTCTGATAATAATCATTACTTAAAAATGCATCAGCTCGGCTCAACAGATATTTCTGTAGAGATGGATTATCCGCATAATTCGCTGCTTCCCGCAGATAAGTTGCAGCACTGGTTAACTCTTCCTTAAAATATTGGGAGTATGGGATGGCCAATAGTTTATCTCCTTCCCGGCGAATTACCGTGAATTCGGAAGTGAAAGATTCTTTATCTTCAGGATGATTTTCGATCCATTTTAGAAATTCCTCCTTGGTCATATCTTCCGGGTAAAAGTCAGCTCCGGCCGGCTTGGCACCATTTCCGTAAAAAGGATTGTTATGATCCAGCCGGTTGAAAGGTCCAAACATTATATGAAACAATTGCAGCCGCAGCTGATCAGTCTCGGCGCGTGATTTCTGCAGTTCCGCCAGTATTTCTTCGTTGCGGGAATACACCTGTTTTAAAAAAATTTCATCCATAATTTTGCCTGCCTGGTAAAGTTTTTCCAGCACCACGGTCTCCTTCTCTGTTAACAGGCTGGTATCATAACTGATTTCGGTGGGTACAAATTTCGCCAATTGTTCCCTTAACATGGTCACCTCGTTTCCGGCTTTTTTCTGGCAATTCAGCAGGATAAAGAACAGTGATGCAATACTCAGCAGGAAAATCAATTTCTTCATGGTCACTCCTTATTTTAAAATTAACTTGATTGATCCATAAGATTTAACCACCAGACTCCTAATTAAACACAATGATCACCTGAAGGCTAAATTGTATTGAAGACAATTGAAATAATTATAAAGAAGTATTTTTTCATATACTTAGTGTTTTTGTGCCTTGGTGGTTAAAAAAAATCCGGTTAAATAAATTTTAATAATCCGCAATTGGCCCGCACCCGGTTCATTACTTCCTGGGCTTTTTGCCGGGCCTTTTCCGCCCCGGCTTTTAGAACTTCCCCGACATAGGTTTTTTCATTCATCAGACGTTGACGCTGCTCCAGGGCCGGCAGGAAATAACTGTGAATCTTTTCCAGCAGTTCTTTCTTGGCGCTTCCATAACCATAACCGCCGGCCAGAAATTTTTCCCGCATCTCCTGCTGTTCCGGTGCGGTAGCAAAAAGTTTATAAAGGGCATAAACGTTATTTTTTTCAGGATCTTTCGGCGCTTCCAGCGGAGCAGAATCGGTGACAATACTCATCACTTTTTGTTTCAAGGTCTTATAATCCAGAAAAATTTCGATGGTGTTCCCATAACTCTTGCTCATTTTTTGACCATCCAATCCAGGAACCACCGCTACTTCGGGCATGATATATGCCTCGGGCACTACCAGGGTCTCACCAAAAACCGCGTTCAGACGTACTGCCATGTCACGGGTCATCTCCAGATGCTGCTTCTGATCCTTTCCCACCGGTACAATTTCCGAATCATAGATCAGGATGTCGGCCGCCATTAATACCGGGTAGGCAAACAGGCCGTGATTGGCTGAAATTCCCTTGGCCACTTTATCCTTATAAGAGTGTGCTCGTTCCAGTAACCCCAACGGGGTAACGGTAGAAAGGATCCAGGTGAGTTCGGTGACTTCGGGGATATCGCTCTGAATAAACAGGGTGGCTTTTTGGGGATCGAGACCCAATGCCAGGTAATCGATAGCCACCTGCAGGGTAGCCTGCTGCAGTTTCTTTTTATCCTGGATGGTGGTCATGGCATGCAGGTTAGCCACAAAATAAAAACACTCGTTTCCCTCCTGAAAGGCAATATGCTGACGGATGGCCCCGAAATAATTCCCGATGTGTAATTCACCGGAAGGTTGAATACCGCTGAGCACTCGTTTATTTTTCACTGCTTTCATTGGTTTACCTTGTCCCTAAAACT
>MESS01000083.1:1655-1942 GCA_001771055.1 Caldithrix sp. RBG_13_44_9 | reverse complement strand
TGCCGTCCCAGCACTTCGGGACACGGTCTTTCAGCGTATTGCCGATGTTCTTGGCAGACGCGACAAAACTCATTCTTGCCCCCTGAACAGCGGCAGGGTTTCGACGTCTGCCACGGGTTCGTCGGCGTCAATGCGGTAAACGCCTTTGTCAAGACGTTCCCTTGCGAACTCATAGTATTCTTTGACGATCTCAAAGCCCACGTAGCGGCGCTTAAGCATGCGGCTAACCACGGCCACTTGGCCGGAGCCGAGGAAGGGGTCTAGGACTACGTCTCCTTCCTCACTTG
>MESS01000083.1:550-1290 GCA_001771055.1 Caldithrix sp. RBG_13_44_9 | reverse complement strand
ACTCTGTTATAAATAACAATAAAGAAAGGTTTTATCAGTGAAAATCCGTCCTATCAGTGGTATCCGTGTTCTATTAAATCTCAATCTTGTAAAAAATAAAAAATTCTTTGATGAAGAAGCCTGCCAAAGGTATAATTACCAATAATTATTCAGGAGAATTTTTTATGAATCCACTACAGAAAGCAGCCCAGATTGCGGTTAGAGACTGTATGGCAATCAAACCAGATGAAACAGTGCTGATTGTCACTGACCCGCCTAAAAAAGCCATCGGTCAGGCCTTGTTTGAAGCCGCCATGGAGTTTGCTAAAGAAGCTTTCTTGTTAGAGATGAAAGAGCGTACCATAAATGGCGAGGAACCGCCGGCTGAAGTCACTGAAATGATGAAATCAGTCAAGGTAGTTCTCTGCCCTACCAGCAAATCCTTGACTCATACCACTGCCCGCCGTCTGGCCTGCCAGGCAGGGGCCCGGGTGGGGACACTCCCGGGAATTACCCGCGAGATGATGATCCGCACCATGAGTGCCAATTATCATCAGATAGCGGAACTGACCTATAAAGTGAGCGAAGTTCTCACCAAAGGTGAAATGGCTCACCTTACTACCCCATTGGGAACCGATATCCACATCCCCATTAAGGGTATCAAAGCCATTTCCTCCACCGGTCTTATCACTCAACCCGGGACTTTTGGGAACCTCCCATCCGGCGAGTCCTATCTGATGCCGGAAGAAGGAAAATCTCAA
>MESS01000083.1:0-520 GCA_001771055.1 Caldithrix sp. RBG_13_44_9 | reverse complement strand
GGGATCGGTAAGATTACCTCTCGGCCGGTGCAGATGGTGGTAGAAAACGGCCTGGTAGTAGATGTCCGCGGGGGAAGGGAAGCAAAAAAGCTCAACCAGATGATCCAGAAGATCGGGGAAAAAGCCCGCAATCTGGCGGAGCTGGGAGTCGGTACCAATTATATGGCGACTATTACCGGTCAGATATTGGAGGATGAAAAGGTCGCCGGTACTGTCCATCTGGCGCTGGGAAACAATGCTTCCATGGGCGGCACGGTGGATGTAGGCTTTCATGTGGACGGGATCATCACCCAACCTACCCTGCTGATCGATGATTTTGTCTTATTGGCTGCCGGGCAGCTGCAGGTAAAATAACTTTGTATTTTATTTAACCACTAAGGCACTCTATAATACAGTTGGCAGTTTGCAGTTGGCATAAATACAAGACAAAAGAAAAAAGAAAAAAGAAAAAAATATTACAAAATACAAATTAAAGAATAAATAAAATCACCTGCTTCACTCTTAACTATTATTCCTTAGC
>MESS01000082.1:5257-6574 GCA_001771055.1 Caldithrix sp. RBG_13_44_9 | reverse complement strand
GGCCTTTTATCGCCGAGAATAATTCTTTACGCTTCCGGGATATTCTCTGGCCCAACCTTCCGGCAGAATATCAAATCAGCGGACTCCCGGCCGGCGAAAACCAGCTGTGGGATATATCGGATTTTGCCAACATAAGGAAAATTGTACCGCTGCAGAATGGTTCAACTGTCAGATTTCAGGAACTGGTAACTGAATACCAGGGAAAGGAATATCTGGTATTTGCCCCGGGGGTTATCCAGAGTGTAAGTTCCATTGAACGTCTTGATAATTATCCCAATCTGCGCGATCCTTCACGCAAGGCAGAATTCCTGATCATTACTCCCAAAGAATTTTATGATGCGGCAGAGTTCTTGGAGAATTGGCGCGAGAGTCAGATCCCGGAGCGGATGGAAACTGAAAGAGTGATCCTGGATCAGATCTACCAGGAATTTTCTTCGTCGGTCCAGGATATTACCGCCATCCGTGATTTTATTAAATATGCCTATGATAACTGGGAAGATACTTTACGTTATGTGCTGCTCTTTGGAGACGGTCATTTTGATTACCGTTCCATCCGGCTCACCGAAGTAAAAAGTTACCTTCCACCTTTTGAGATCACCAGTGCCGGTGAAATAGACAGCCGGGAGACGGATAACTTTTACGTCGCCCTGGGAATGACCAATGAATTGGGCACAATCGATCCCTGGTTTTCGGTGTCCCGGCTGCCAGTGAACGATCTGCAGCAAATCGAGATTTACCGGGATAAGGCAGAAAAGTATGTAAACTCCTTTCAAGTTAATGATGAAAAAAACGGCTGGCAGACTTGGCTTACTTTTGTAGCGGATGATGAAAAGGGCGGAGCCGGATCAAATCATGAACTCTCTTATCACCTGAAACCCACCGAAGCCATTGTGAATACCTATATACCGCGGAAATTCAATCTCAGCAAAATTTATTTACATGATTATGAACCGGTACCCGGTGGTTTAGGACGGTGGAAACCGAAGGCTACCGAGGATCTGATCAATCAGATCAACCGCGGCACCCTGATGATCAATTTTTTTGGTCATGGTGATCCGGATACCTGGGCCCATGAATCGGTCCTTAATCGCTCCCGTGACCTTCCCAAATTCCAGAATGAATACCGTCCGCCATTGTGGGTAGCGGCCACCTGCACCTGGGGGAAATTTGACAACCCTTCCCGACCTTCCATGAGTGAAGAACTGATCTGGCGATCCAGGCAGGGTGGTATAGGGGTGGTTTCCGCCAGCCGCCCGGTGTATGTCGGCGGCAATACGGTTTTTACGACCTACTTCTACCGCTATCTTTTTAATGATA
>MESS01000082.1:2303-5226 GCA_001771055.1 Caldithrix sp. RBG_13_44_9 | reverse complement strand
TGATGCCTTTCTCCAGGCCAGCAGCTTCAGCACTAATTTCCAGAAGTACCATTTCTACGGGGATCCAACTCTCAGCCTGGCCGATCCCAGATATTTGATCCGGATCGAATCGATTCAGCCGGATACTCTTAAGGCTTTGTCCACAGTGACAGTGAATGCCAGAGTGGTTGATTCAGAAGGCAATTTCCTTACGGATTTTCAGGGAACAGCTGTTATCCAGGTGTTCGATGCCGCCCTGCGAAAATTTGTGGTGGATGGAAGCGAACGTTATGACTACGTCTACAACGGCGGAACTTTGTTCAAGGGTCTGGTGACGGTTTCTGACGGAGAACTGAATGGCAGTTTTATTGTCCCCAAATCCATCCGCTATGATTCTTCTGCCACCGGCCGTTTGAGTATCTATGCCTGGAGCGAAACAGCCGGTGATGCCATCGGTTATAATGATCAATTGCGGCTTTATGGGACGGAAGGCCAAATTTCCGATCAGTCTGGACCGGATATTGCAGTCTCCTTTAAAGATAATCCCAATTTTTTTGATGGGGATTTCGTGAATAATCAGCCCACCCTGCTGGTGGAACTTGAGGATGAAAGCGGAATCAATCTGACCGGGGAGGTGGGACATAAAATTGAGATACTTATCGATGGTAATGTCAAGAAAGATGTAACCGAATTTTTTGTGTATGACAAAGACAGTTATCGCCAGGGACAATTGGAATATACCCTCCCGGCTCTTGCCAGCGGGACCCACCAGGCAAAAATATTATGCTGGGATAATCTGAATAACTTTTCCGAAAAAGAGGTGGTCTTCAGGACCAGTGCCGCCAATGAACTGATGATTACTGAAGTGGTAAATTTTCCCAATCCGTTCAATGACCTCACCCATTTCACCTTTCAGCTGGTATCTCCCAGCGGGAATGCCGAGGTAACGATCAGTGTGTATACCGTAACCGGTCGGAAAATTTTTGAGTTGCGTGATTCAGCTTTCCAGGGATTTAATAAACTTCCCCAGCAGGGCTGGGATGGGCGGGATTGGGACGGTGATCTGATTGCCAATGGGGTCTATCTGTATAAGATCGTGGCAGACGATGGTACCCATAAAGTAGAGAAAATCGAGAAGTTAGCGGTGGTCCGCTGATTTATAACAGCACTCAGAATCTCTGCCAGTTTGGATAAAAGAGCTCCCGGCCGGCTTATGTATATTTTAGGCCAATTCTTTTATTATTTGGCTTGGCTGCAGTAGAATATCACTGTATTTTCTCACCTTATTTTTTGTTTTCATTGATCACTAATTGAAAGTCATTATGGACTATCAAAAGCATACTCCCTTTCGTTTTCATAAAAAGCTGGTCTCTGAGCCGGAAGAATATCAGCTCACCGGTTTTCAGCTGGAAAATGGACTGCAGGTGATAATGCTGAAAAACCATCAGGTGCCGGTGGTGGCAGTGGATATCTGGTATAAAGTGGGATCGAAGGACGAGAAACCGGGAAAGAGCGGTTTTGCCCATCTGTTTGAGCATATGATGTTTGAAGGGTCCGAGAATGTCGGCAAAGCTGAACATATGAAATTGCTTACTGATGTCGGTGGAACAGTAAACGGTTCCACCACCCAGGATCGCACCAATTACTGGCAGGTGGTTCCGGCCAATCAACTGGAACTGGCTTTGTGGCTGGAAGCAGACCGCATGCGCTCTCTGAAAATCAACCTTGAGAATTTTGAGAACCAGCGTGCCACTGTTAAGGAGGAACGGCGATTACGGATTGATAATCAGCCGTACATGCCGGTAATATATGAACTCAAAGATCAGATCTCTTACCGTAACTTCGCCTATCAGCATTCGGTGATGGGATCGATGGAAGACCTGGACCGGGCAACCCTGGAAGATGTGACCGCCTTTCACAGTTTATACTATCGTCCCAATAATGCCGTAATGGCAGTGGTAGGAGATTTTACCGTTCAGCAGGCTTATACATTAGTTAAGAAATATTTTTCAAAAATACCGACAGGGGCAGCGATACCTGCAGTTGACCTGTCGGAATCCCGGTGTCAGCGCGAAGTCCGATTTACCTTTCCGGATTCCTTTGCCCCATTTCCGGCGATTTTGATTTCCCAGCTTATTCCCGAACGAACTCATTCGTCGTTTTATCCGCTGGAACTGCTGGAAAAAATACTGTTTGACGGAGAAAGTTCGCGTTTTTACCGCAAACTGGTGGAAGAAGAGCAGCTGGCCCTGCATGTAGTGGGCGGCCAGGATGGTAAATTCGGACCGGCTTTATTTTTCCTGTTTGCCCAACTGCATCCGGAAAAAAAGTTGTTGGATCTGGAAAAAACAATTTATGCCGAGTTTGAACAGCTGCAGAGCAGGGGGGTGAGTGAGGAAGAGCTGGAGAAGGCCAAAAATAAAGTTAGAACAGATTTTGTTTCCCAACAGGAATCGGTCCGGTCTCTGGCTGATACTCTGTGCATGTACCACACCGTCTATCAACAGCCGGAGCGTTTTTTTACGGAACTCGAACGGTTTGAGAAAATAACTGCCACCGAAGTCCAGGCAGCCGCCAAAGAATTTCTGGGTCCGGACGGACGATCGGTGATTGAAATCATCCCCCGGAAGCAGGCCACTGAGGAATTGAAACCGGACAACCTAAGCTGAAAGAATGTCTATGGCACCCGAACGATCCAAAAAATTACTACCCACCCAACCTCCGATCGATCAAAACCTTCTGGAATTTCATTTCCCGGAAGTGCGGGAAAAAAAATTGTCCAATGACCTCACGTTGCTGATTATCGAAAAACCTTTTCTGCCTAAAGTATATATCCGTCTGGGAATGAACTTTGGTACCAAGAATGATCCGTCTGATAAATCCGGTCTGTTCCAACTGCTGGCCAGCTCTCTTAAAAAAGGAACGGCATACCGGAATTATTACC
>MESS01000082.1:0-2289 GCA_001771055.1 Caldithrix sp. RBG_13_44_9 | reverse complement strand
ATCGAGCAGGTAGGGGGAGAATTGGACACTACTGTAAATGAAGATTTTTTCATCATCTATGGTGAGTTCCTGCGGGATCATCTGGAAGATGGGCTGGATATTCTCAGTGAACTGGTACTTCATCCGGCCTTTCCGGAGGAAGAGGTGGAGAAAGAAAGGCTTAAACAGCTGGCTGATTTGGAAAATGAAAAAAGTTCTCCTGAATTTTTAGCACACCGCCGGATGGAGAGGGCCTTATTTTCCCCCCATCCATACAGTACGCACCGCAGTCCTGAATCCCTGCAAAACATCTCGCGCCAGGACCTGCTGAAGTTTCAGCAACTGTCATTTACGCCGGAACATTCCTACCTGGTGATAGCGGGAAGAATAAAAGAAGCCGAAGCCGTGCAACTGGCAGAGCAGAAATTTTCCGGCTGGAAGAGAACCGGCTGGAAAGTAAGTCCCCTGCCCCAGCCGGCTGTCAGCTCTGAAAATAGGATCCATTTAGTGCATCGTCCCCAATCGCAGCAAAGTAATATTTTATTGGGAAATCTGCTATTCAGCCGACAGCACCCTGATTTTGAAAGAACCCTGGTGGTGAATAAAATTTTAGGGGGCGGGGCTACCAGCAGACTGTTTATGAATCTGCGGGAACAGAAAGGCTATACTTACGGGGCCTACAGCAACCTGGAAACGTACCGGGAGAGCGGTGCTTTTATGGCCAATGCGGAAGTGCGCAGTGAGGTTACCGCAGCTGCTATCCAGGCTTTCCTGGAGGAGTTTCAGAAAATCCAGCAGCAGCCGGTTCCCAGGCAGGAGCTGGAAGATGCCAAACGGTTTCTGGTGGGGATCTTTCCACTGCAAAATGAAACCTCGTCATCCATTGGGGCTTTAGCCCTGAAGCAGCAGCTCTATCAGTTAGGTGAAAATTACTGGAATCGTTATCTGACAGCTATTTCCGAAGTTAAAGCGGTGGAAGTGCTGGAAATGGCTAACCGCTGGATCCGTCCCCGGGAAATGACCATGGTTGTGGTCGGGGATGCCGATGTGCTTCTTTCCCAGTTATCATCCCTGGGCAAATTAAAAATTTTTGATGCAGAAGACCGGCCGCTGGATCACCCATAAAAATTACCCTGGTTCAAAGAATGGCAAGAAAAATCATCATTCTATCTGGCCTGATTTTATTTCAGATCCAGGTATTACTGTCCATGAATCCGCAGGAAGAACCGGTGAAAAGTCTGGTACTGCAGGGTATGGATTTTTCTTTCAACAACCGTTTTGCGGAGGCAGAAAAGGTTTTTGATCAACTTATACAGCAGTATCCGCAGCATCCGGCAGGTTATTTTTATAAAGCCGCTACGGTGCAGGCTGAGATGCTGGATGCCGAGGATTACCGGCAGGACGGGCAATTTTATGAACTGGCAGAACGCACCATTCAGCTGGCAGATTCTCTGCAAAAAACTGCCAGGGATGATAGCTGGATTTCCTTTTATAAAGGCAGTGCGTATCTCTACCGCAGTTTTATGAAAATGAAGATGGGCAACTGGCTTTCTGCTTATAAAGATGCCAGCCGGGGTGTAAGTATTTTAGAGTCAGCGGTTTCGCAGGACAGCCTGCTTTATGATGCCTATCTGGGAATTGGGAGTTTTAAATACTGGAAAAGTACCAAGACCGAATTTTTGCTCTGGCTGCCTTTTATTTCCGATCAGCGGGATCAGGGCATTGCCATGATCTACCGGGCGATTGAAAAAGGTGATTTTGTACAATATGTCGGCCGGGATCAGCTGGTGTGGATCCTGATGGATAAAAAAGATTATGCGGAAGCTTGTAAATTAGCCCGGCAAAATTATGAGGTGTATCCGGAGAGCCGTTTTTTTAAGTGGACCCTGGCCTCGGCCGCCTTTCATAGCCGGGAGTGGGAATTCAGCCGCCAGTTGTATCAGGAACTGCTGCAGCAGGTCCTGCAATTACCGGAAAATAATCATCTGAATGAGATTGAGTGCCTGGTGAAGTTGGCAGAAATTGCTGCTGACAATCAGCAGTGGCAGGAAGCATATCAGCTGGCTGACCAGGCATTGCGTTTTAATCTGGATGAATCGGTACGAAAACGGGCAAAAAATAAATTGCATAAGGCGCTTACTTTGCGCAATGAGGCGGAGAAGAGAATTCAGCCCTGAGGAATAATTTTTTATCTATCCTGCCGGTAAAAAATTTTCACCTTCAGGTGTTTCTTTAATTTCACCCCGGTAAGAGAAAAAGCCGGGAAAGGATTGATTCAATTAATTTGTAATTGATAATCTGTTTGGTTAT
>MESS01000081.1:4376-7497 GCA_001771055.1 Caldithrix sp. RBG_13_44_9 | reverse complement strand
TAGTTACGAGATTTTTCTTCTCCTCTCATGGCTCAAATTTGACTATTTTTTCATCACCTTTTACTAATTAGTCGACACTCCTATTAGAATATTGAGCTTTTTTTTTCAGATTTTTTAAAATGGGAAAAATGAAGATTACCCTCAACCAGGAATGACCCGGATAGGTAATTTTAATAAATATGGGTGGTTATCAGATTAGGAAAATCGGTATATAAAAGGGGACGGGATCAAAAAAAGCAGCCGATAAACAAGTTTTTGGCTTGTCCTTTTTTTCAACAAATGACAAAGATAGTATTTTCTTAGGAAAACAAATGAACCAGTAATCCTGCCATACTTACCACCATACAATAAAGACCAAACCATTCCATCTTTTTTCGCCGGATGATCTCCAGCAACCAACGGATGGCAAAATAACTGGACAGTACTGCCGCCAGGCTGGCCAGGATCAGATATCCCATATCCGATTGGGAAAGCGGGTTTAAAAATATGTCACGCACCTTTAATACTGTTGCTCCGAAGATTACCGGTACCGACATCAGAAAAGAAAATTTTGCAGCTTTCTCCCGCGGAATCCCCAGCCATAAGGCGGTAACGATGGTAGAACCGGATCGAGAAATTCCGGGGAGAATAGCAATAGCCTGGGCACATCCAATCAAGAAAGAGGAACCGGAACTGATAGCTCGGTTTTTATCCGGAGCATAACGGGAGCTCCACACAATCAAACCGGTAATAAACAGCATTCCGAAAGCAAAAGCATGATTCTCAAAAATGACAGCAATCTGATCTTCGAAAGCGATCCCAATCAGTGCTGCCGGAATAGAGGCAATGATAATATATAGGTCCAAAAGTGCATAGGATTTCTTTTCTGGATCCAGATCGGGGGAAGTAAATCTAAAAATGGCGGGGATAGCCGCGATCATTTGAATAATTTCGTTCCTGAATACCCATACCACTGCCAGTAACGATCCAAAATGGACAAAGACTTCAAAGGCCAAACCGCCTTTATTAAAGCTCATTAAATGTTCCGCGATAACCAGATGCCCGGAACTGCTGATGGGAAAAAATTCAGTAAAGCCCTGTAAAATACCTAACACTACCGCCTTGACAAAATCCACATCTACTCCTTGCAATCATCATATTTTAAATTTCAGGGACCAGATCAAGTATCTGCTTTAATTAAATGTCTCACTTGACCAACTGTTAACCTGTCCATTGCCATAAAATCAAAAGAAAAACCTGAACTTTATGCTGGAGGTCATCGATGTCAGGGTGGTTGAATCATCCCCTTCCTTAGGAGAATTAAAAATCAACTCGGCACCCAGCGTCCCGGCCGCCGAAAAGTTTTGGAAGATAAACAGGTTCAAACCCCAGTGTCCCTCTAACGAAAGCCGTGAACCGTTCCAGCCCGCTTCCTGCAGGGCATCGGGATTGATTTCGAACTTTACATATCCTCCCAGCAGCGGAGAAAGCCGCTTGGCCTGCAGATATTTATCCAATCCCAGGCGGATACCCAGTCCATTACTGTCGCTCTCACCATTGAACGAGAATCCGATACCGGCTTCCAATGCCAGCAGATTCTGGAGAAAATAGGCACCGGAAATGAAAGGGGTATTGTTGATCTCAAAGTTGAGGTATTTGCTGCCAGCCAACAGGGAATCCTGGGCAACCCCGTTGGAGATGAACAGCAAGGCAATAATTAACAGCCAGACATTTTTTTTCATATCATTCTCCTCTTATTTCTATCATGTTGATCAGGCGGTTAAGGGTCTTATCCCGCCGGTAAGAGGGAAGCCCCAGAGTGCTGCAGCAGGTGCAGGTGGTTGATATCTCCAGCCGGTCATTATGAATACCAGCCTCTATAAGCTGTTCACGGATACAACTTTGCAGGTCGAAATAAATTTTATCCTTCCGTCTTATCAGCAGATGATGGTCAAAATAATCATAAAATTCATTCCCCACCTCATAACAACAGGACTGAATGAAGGGGGAAACGGTTGCCAGTAAATCCTGCGGTTGTACTCGCCACTCCTGCATCATCAGATGTATTCCATGGTGAATCATTTTTTGCTGAGCACCCCGCCAGCCCACATGCAGATTGGCGATCAGCTTTTTCCCGGGATGAAATAACATTACCGCAGCGCAATCCGCGGTCCGTATGATCAGTTTGAGATGACTTTTACCTGTCGCTAAACCATCACAGTCAGAATAAAGGCCGGCACTAGGGACCGTCAGCACTTTATTCCCGTGTACCTGCTGGGCATAAACGACATGCTTCTCACCGCCACTTCCATCTCCGGTAAAAAGCAAGTCCAGGTATTGCAGAAACTCTCTCCGCCGCTCAATGGAGACCTCGGCCGTTGGTTTCCACAAACTGTGGCAAGAAAGCTGTTTCTGTTCCCGGAATATCGGGTACTTAATTTCACCTATCATATCATCCTGCGAATGCCCGATACTGTTCTTTCCTTGTCTTGTCAGTTAAATAAATGCCCGTGGAATGACCTCTTCCAGCGGGCACTGATCAATAAAAATAAATCATGATAATTTAATTGGTTCCTGCTTCATTTAAACTTGATATCACGTCAATGATGATCTCAATCCGCCGGTTAAGCCTCCTGCCATCGGCTGTTTCATTATTAGCAATGGGACGACTCTCACCGTATCCGATGCTTTCAAACTGTTCGGGCGGTAAATTCATATTTGCTTCCAGATAGGCCCGGACAGCGGCTGCCCGGTTCTCAGATAAATTGAGATTATAGGCATCATTACCCTGTGAGTCGGTATGGCCAGCCACCAGATATTTTTTACTGGGAAATTCCCGTAAAGCGCGCATGATTTTGGTGAGCAGCATGAATTGATCCGGAGCAATCACTGCCGAACCCGAACTGAAGGTAAGTCCATATAACCGGATCACCAATTGATTTTCGGTGAGGCTAACCTGGGCTTCATCCCGGGTGAACATACCTTCAATTTTTCTGAATTTTCCTTCACGTTCTTTCTTCCGCTCTAACTCGGTGACCACAGTATTTTCATACTGTTGAATTTTCTGCTGCAGCTGTTCATTCTCACTCTGCGTTTTGCTGAGATCTTCCTTCAGGGTTTTGTTTTCTTCTTTCAAATTCCC
>MESS01000081.1:4138-4366 GCA_001771055.1 Caldithrix sp. RBG_13_44_9 | reverse complement strand
ACAATGTCATCTTCCGTTTCCGCATAACCTTTTTCATAATTTCCTTTAAATCCGAGGGTGGAGGAAATATGATCCATCCGGTCTTCAAATTCCCGGATGAGTTTCTCCCAGTTCTTTTCGTCTTTCTTCAGTTTCTCGATAATTTCGCCTAAATAAATGGCGTGTCGGGCTTGATAGGCAGCCTCATTAGCCTTATCGCCGGCATCTGATTTGGCATAACGGTCGCTG
>MESS01000081.1:492-4114 GCA_001771055.1 Caldithrix sp. RBG_13_44_9 | reverse complement strand
CGGCAGTCTCAAATTCGGCCGCTGCAAATTCCGGAGCCTGCACTACCAATGCATCTTCCCTGGCCTGCAGGACATCCTTGAATAATATTTCCCCCTGTTTTCCAATATCATTCACCACTTTCAGGTAACGGCCGGCTTTTTCCAGCTTTTCTTTTATCCCCCGGATATCCTTGCCCTGTTCAAATTCCTTCTTTGCTTTCTGAAATTCTTCATCGGCTTTCACGTAATTTTCCGGTGATAACAGGTCATAATTTTTTTGCCGGAGCTGACTCATTTCATTTTCAACCCCGTTAATTAAACTCTCAATATCCTGTTGAGCTGCAACCGGAAAAATCATCCATGGACCTAATATAAGAAAGATCATTGTCAGTATCAGATGAGAGCGGCGCATTGGTTTACTCCTTATTAAGTTTATCTGGTTCTCGAGATTCAAAAATATACAAGAAAACAAATTCTTCCAAACAAAAAGAACGGTTTCTGAGGTTGCTTTTGTCAGAATAGCCCAATCAGGATTAATCAGGGAGAAAGTGGCACTGCTCGGCCTGACTGAACTCTATTTATCATTTAATTTAAAACGATTGGTTATCGGAAACCGCCGGTCTTTACCAAAGGCCCGGTGAGTAATTTTAATTCCCGGTGCCGCCTGGCGCCGCTTATATTCATTGCCATCCACCAATCTCACTACCCGCTTGACCATCTCAGTCTTATACCCCAGGCTTACAATTTCTTCAATGGAGAGATCTTCTTCCACATACGCCCGCAGAATGGGATCCAGCAGATCATAAGGGGGCAAAGAATCGGTATCACGTTGATCCGGTTTCAGCTCCGCCGAAGGTGCCTTTACCAGAATGTTTTGGGGAATGATATCAAATTGGGCAATTTTGTTCCGGTACTGAGCCAGATCGTATACCATGGTTTTGTAAACATCTTTAATCCCCGAGAATCCCCCCACCATATCTCCATAAAGAGTACAGTACCCCACGCTGATCTCACTCTTATTTCCAGTAGCCAATACCAACCATCCAAATTTATTCGATAATGACATCAGCAGATTCCCGCGCAGCCGGGCCTGAATATTCTCTTCCGTAGTATCAACTGGACGTTTACCGAAAACCGGCTTTAATTCCTTCATAAAATCACTGTACAGTTTTTCAATGGGAATTTCCAGGAATTCGATCTGAAAATTTTTTACCAGTTTTCTGGCATCCTTGATACTGGCCTGGCTGGTATATTGACTGGGGAGGGACACTCCAACCACATTCTCTTTTCCCAGAGCATCCACCGCAATGGCTGCCACCAGTGCTGAATCAATACCCCCGGAGATTCCGATCACTACCTTTTTAAACCGGTTTTTCTGAACATAATCAAGCAGCCCGGTTTTCAGGGCCTGGTAAACCTCGGCAGTCACCTCCAGGAAATCAGTGATCGGACTGCTGGCAAACTTCTGTGAATTCGGATTTTCAAACGGTTCCAGATCTATTCTTTGTAATTCTTTCTCCGGAGGGGTGAAAATTTTTTCCTTGCGCCGCCGTGGATCATGAATCCGTTTATTAAAAACATTATCCGGATGCAGGATCACAGTCAATAGCTGCTCCTCAAAGGAGGCTGCTTTACTCAAAAGATTCCCTTCCTCCGAAATGACCAGGCTGTTGCCGTCAAATACCAGTTCATCCTGTCCGCCTACTGAGTTCACATAGGCCACAATCACCACATTATCCTCCGCCCGGGTAGCCAGCATCCGGTAGCGAGATTGCGCTTTCCCAAGGTGATAGGGTGATGAAGAAATATTGATGACCACCTCGGCACCCTCGTATAGTGTTTGATCCCGGGTTGGACCGCCGGGATACCAGATATCTTCGCAGATATTCACACCTAACCGGACATTATCACGGACGAATACCTGCACCGTCTGACCGGCTTGGAAATAGCGGTCTTCATCAAACACCCCATAATTCGGCAAAAAAACCTTGTGATAAATTCCGGCAATCTTTCGATCATGAAGAATTGCTGCCGCATTAAAAATATCATCCGTCCGGTCAACAAAACCCACGATGGCGGTGATCCCCTGGGTATGTTCAATTAATTTTTGCAGATAGCTTAAATTTTCTTCGATAAATTCCGGTTTCAATAGTAAATCTTCTGGAGGATAACCGGTGAGACACAATTCCGGAAATGCAACCACATCTGCCCCCATCTTTTTGGCTTTGGAAATATAGCGGACAATTTTCTGAAAATTTCCATCCAGATCCCCTACGATATGGTTGATTTGTGCCAGAGCTAAATGCAATGTTCTCATGAGAGATTCTCCGGATATTTGATGAGATAACTTAATAGCAATCCAATATTTTATCAAGCATAATTGTCGATTTCACCTGTCCAGGAATATCAGACCATTCACTTATCTCCACCTGAAATCGTCGCTCTGGTGAAAATTCATCTGGCAATTCCAGAATGCGATAGACTTGAGATATTAAGGAAACTGAATGTTTCTTTTTAGTTGAAATAAATTTAGAATTTCCTATATTTAGAACTGGTTAGCTGGAGAGTGAAATGCGATTGATCGATGTTCTCAAGCCGGAAAATATTAAGATTTCCCTGCACTCTGATAATAAAGAAACTGCGATTAAAGAATTAATTGATCTGGTATGTGACAATCAGATGATTCAGGATAAGGATTCGATTTTTAATGCCGTGATTGAACGTGAGAAAATTATGACTACCGGGGTCGGAAGGGAAGTGGCCATTCCGCACTGCAAAAAAAAGGATTGCAAAAATTTCGCTATCGCTCTGGGGATCCATCCGGCCGGTATCGATTTTAATTCCATTGATAATCGACCCGTTAAAATAATTTTTCTATTGGTAGGCCCGGACGATAATCCCGGAATGCATATCCGTCTGTTAAGCCGCATTTCCCGGCTGATCGCCAAGGAAACACTTCGTGAGACTCTGCTCCTGGCCGTAAATCCAACCGATGTTTATAATCAGATCAGGGAAGAAGAAGAGAAATATTTTGAGAATGCCTCCTGAAAACTCAGCCATTCTCAACCAAAGATCGGGAAGAACATTAAAAGCAATTTGAAAATAGTCAAACGAAGTGCTATCAACCCTCCACCAGTGGGTGAGCGGTCAATTGATAACCATTGAAAATTCCAATTCAATGTTCAGCAGTATTAAGGTACCAGGAAATGTAGTGGCATTTTGAATTTTTAAGTAAAAATTTCTTCATCGGCAGATTATTCTCAAAAATCAAGATGACAGGTTCATAACTAACCGTCCACAGCTAAAGGAATGAAAACGGCCACCAAAACTTTCAGCCCAAACTGAGAAAAAAGCTTTTCATAATATTATTGAGTCATAATAAAAGGAAAACCAATGAAACAGGCAGATAAAAAAGCAGACTGGGTAAAGATTGGTCCTCTCCCGGGTCTACCTTATGCTCAAATGATCTGTGAAGTTTTAGCAGAACAGGATATTCCTTATTCCCTGACCCAGGACGGATTGGCTACCGCTTATGGTTTTACCGGGACCAACCTTGCAGGAAATAAGGCCTTCATCTGGGTTCCACAAGAATTTGCCGAGCAGGTCCAGCAAATTATTGAACGTCTGATCGATCACATCTAGC
>MESS01000081.1:191-324 GCA_001771055.1 Caldithrix sp. RBG_13_44_9 | reverse complement strand
TCATTTATCGAGATGAATTAATGAGTTGGTATCGGAAGGCCCCACTGCTGCAACCATTAAAATAAGGCAAGCTCATGGCATCCTGGAAACAATACCTGAAACTCAAATTCAAAAAATACCGTCAAGAGTGGAA
>MESS01000081.1:0-97 GCA_001771055.1 Caldithrix sp. RBG_13_44_9 | reverse complement strand
GATCCCGCTTTCCCTGCTATTGAAAAATTAATAACCGTCAGAAACATTCCGCTGCAGGTTCTTTCAACCTCCAACTTTACCAAATTATCGGATACCG
>MESS01000080.1:11271-12092 GCA_001771055.1 Caldithrix sp. RBG_13_44_9 | reverse complement strand
ATGGTTACATACCAGAGAATAAAACCAACCGAAAAGCCTTAACTGAGCTGGTAGAATTTACCGCCGGCGGTGTTAAAATTCTGGCTAACAATAAGGATGATCTAATGGCCGCTTACCTCGGTCTGCTGGGATTTGCCAATACGCCGGTACTTGGCATTAGTCACACAGCCTGTTACGATACATTGGCTCTGGGAGCAACCAGTCATGATACGCTCACCATTACCAATGCAGGTGGTCCTCTGGCACCCGACCTGATCTTCAGTATCACGGAAAATCCTGAGGAAGATTGGATTAGTGTGATTCCGACTGGTGATACCCTGACAAGCGGTGAGTCAGTTGATATTACCATTGTTC
Source organism: Caldithrix sp. RBG_13_44_9 (assembly GCA_001771055.1). Lineage (GTDB taxonomy): Bacteria > Calditrichota > Calditrichia > RBG-13-44-9 > RBG-13-44-9 > RQOF01. The sequence goes on along the minus strand of MESS01000080.1, from coordinate 11,738 downwards.
TAGATGCGACTGGTCTGAGCACCGGGAGCTATTTTACTAAACTCATGATTGCCTGCAATGATCCAAACTGTCCGCTAGATAGTGTTATGATGTCTCTGGAAGTTATCGAGCCGCAAACTATCGGTGAAAATGGAGTTGCCCTGCCTAAAACCTTTGCTTTATCGCAGAATTATCCTAATCCATTTAATCCTTCAACTATCATTCGCTACCAATTACCCCAGGCTGTTGATGTAAAACTGGAAATATACAGTATGCTGGGTCAAAAAATCCGCTCCCTGCTGAATTCTAGAATAATGGCAGGATATCATCAGATCATATGGGACGGATGTGATGATTTAGGTTTCCCGGTAGCTTCCGGTGTATATCTGTATCATATAAAAGCCGGACCTTTTTCCAGATCACAGAAAATGCTGCTACTGAAGTGAGTCTAATCAAAAGATATTATTTAAAAGCCTCTTACTAGTATT
>MESS01000080.1:11055-11239 GCA_001771055.1 Caldithrix sp. RBG_13_44_9 | reverse complement strand
AAGGAGCGAGATTTTAGCATGGTCTATTCACAAAATTATTACAAGTCAAGCCTACATTCAATTATCGTTTACGAAGATATTTTATGTAAGGAATCTCACAGGGAAAATCCGTGGCAAGGTCAAGAAATTGCTTTAATAAACTTAATCTTAATAAATAATATATTTGTGAAATATTCAGATTAGA
>MESS01000080.1:9273-10940 GCA_001771055.1 Caldithrix sp. RBG_13_44_9 | reverse complement strand
AGTGCCCCACCTGATAATCCTGATTTCTTCTCCAAGAATTGGGGACAGATCATATTCTCATATGTTGAAAATAAGGTTATTAAAACAAATTCAATACCGACATACGATCATTTCTTATGAGATATAAAATATACATCTGTCATATAATTGCGTCTATTTCTATAATTTTTTTGAATCCCCCAAAAAATTATGCCCAACTTCTAGGACCGGGCTATCAGACAGTAATTAAAGTTGAATATCAATATTCAGATTATTTCAACTATACCTACCCGGATCCCATTCTTTATGAATATCCTGACGTAATATATTTACAACCACAACCATATATATCAAGCTTTCCTGAACATCGATTCCTTACCAAAATTAGCCAGTATTTCGGATTCTTCACGAATCTTGGTCTTCGCTATCAGAAAAGTATTTTAGATGATAACATTCAGCAAGATATTTATTATGCAGCTCTCACTCATGAACTGAGTGATTTATACTCCGTTAGTGGAGCCTATCAGTACATGAAATTAAACAATCAGGTAAGTGATACTCTCAGCTATGCCGGTCATATGCTCGAACTTGGTGGAAAATTTAACTTTGCTGGGGCCATTTATATAGAACCCAGCTATGCTTATTATACTAGCAGTTATTTTTCTCCCGAAGCGGCCACCGGTGGTGGTCACAACATCTCCTTAAGACTACGCCAGGCATTTTCTCCAACCCTGGCAGTTCAGGTAAAATATGACTACCTCTCAGTCGGTTTTACCAGCACCAAGGGCGATGAAAATTATTATCATGCCAATACCTTTACCCTCTGGGTAAGTCAATGGTTATCAACCCAGACCGCTATTCATATGTTAGGACGATTTTATTGGGATTCTTACAAAACCTATTCCATCTCCCCGGGTTTCGAAGTCATTCAATATGTCAAATGGAATGTCATTCTGCATTTGTCTTATCGTTTCTATCATAATAAACCAACTTTAGAGTCATCGCTGCAACGGATAACGGGTACTTCCTTTACAACCAACGCGGCAAGTGTGATTCTTGATTATCGGGTATCAGCCAATACTACGATCGGACTTAAATATCGCTTCTATACCAGCAACCAGGATATTGACATGAATACCTATCTCATAAGCCTGGAACAAGTTTTATAGAAGGATTCTCAGAGAAAATAAAAATAATGAACCTTTCTACTACTAAATATTTAATTCTAGCTCTGCTTCCATTGTTAATTACTAATTATTGTGGGAAATCACCATCCGATCCACCTGTTGTTCAGACCGGTTCCTTGATGATAACTGCCCTGATCGATACCCAGCCGGTTGATAGCATGGAAATATTTTTAGATGATAACTATTTGGGAATTCACCAGAATCCCTGTGTTTTATCTGGTTTGGTCATTGGAAAACATCAGGTTGCTTTATCGAAGGATGATCCCATGGATCCTTTAGTGGATTTTAATTGCAATCCCCAATTAGTAGACCTAACCACTGATGACACGACCTTGATAGAATTATCACTGACCAAATTAGCACCAGACTTTACTCTGGAAAACCTGAATCATGAGGAGAGAAAACTACACGACTATCAGGGGAAAGTGGTGTTTTTAGTTTTTTTCTCTTATACCTGAAGTATTTGTACGGAGGCGGAGATTCCGACTGTCCAGGATAGTA
>MESS01000080.1:6969-9163 GCA_001771055.1 Caldithrix sp. RBG_13_44_9 | reverse complement strand
ATGCTTTACAATGCGGACGAGGTTGTGGAATTATATGGCGCATTCCTGGATCCGACCTACATCCTTATTGACAAGGATGGACGTATCCGCTTAAGAAAAAATGGTTTTTATTATTCCTCCTCCAGTAAGGAATTAGATGATTTAATTCTATTAATTCAACAACTCATTGATGAGTGATAAATAAATTGTTTTATTCTGAAGGACAGATTCGAAGGCCATGGATGAAAAACTGAAAAATCTATCATTTCTCTTTATTCTTATTTTTGTTATGGATTTTCTATGTTCAGGTGCAGCTCAAGCAGAATTAGAACCAGGCAGGCCATTACCGGTTTTTACTCTGACCTCGCTTGACAGTCAGATAGTTGACCTGCAGGATTACCTCGGTAAGATAGTGATCATACACCTCTGGAAATGCCAGTGAAACCAGTGCCGTGCGGAGATTCCGCACCTGCTGAAAGTTCAAGAAAAGTATCCCCCGGATAAAGTGGTAATCCTTTCAATAAATGTGTTAGATAAGAAGGGAAGGGTAGAGGCCGAGGTTGAAAAATATGAGATGAATTATACCGTATTAGTGGGGCGGGGGAAAAATCTTACTTCAGAATATAAGATCAAAAAATTGCCACATTTGTTTATTCTTGATCAGCAGGGTGTTATTCACACTAGTGAACGTTTCCTGAAAGAAGAAGAAATTGTGAAAGTTTTGGATGAACTATTAGACGAACAGGAAAAAGCCGGGATAAAAGAAAGTAATTAGATGAATAAAAATTTACGGACTATTTTATTTTATGTGGGATTGACCATTGGTATTATTCTGATAATTGTTGGTATCGTTATAGGAAAAGATCTCTCAAATATACGTCTGGAAGGATCGGATCTTTGACTGGAATGCATAGGGATCGGATGATCACATGCTGAAAAAACCAAACCTCCTGTTTTATCGAAGAGTATCTCAAACAATCTTTGGACTGCTGTTATCGAATAGCTATATACAGGTAATTACCACGAAATCAATTTACAGTGGTCATTTGAAAGGATTCTGTATACCCTTCTTAAACTGCCATGCCTGTCCATTTGCCATATTTAGCTGTCCGATCGGCATGCTGCAATACTACGCAGCAACACAACAACTTCCATTATTCTTATTGGGATTTTTTATCGTGATTGGATTGGTCGTTGGAAGGGCAGCTTGCGGGTGGCTTTGTCCTTTTGGTTTAATTCAGGATATCATGTTCAAAATCAAAACCAGAAAATTTAGGATTCCCAATTTTCTGAATTATGGTAAATATGGAATTCTGATTATTTTTGTTATTATTTTACCTCTCCTTACCAACATGCATTGGTTTTCCAGGCTTTGCCCTTATGGGGCGCTAACCGCTGGAATTCCCTGGGTACTTTGGAATCCGGTTGATCCGGACTTCGAGGCACCAGTCATCGATTTAGAAACGATTGGATTCATGTATTTCCTCAAGATGGGGATTTTGGTATTTTTCCTCATCTGGTTCATTTATACAAAACGCCCATTCTGTCGGGTAGCCTGTCCGCTGGGTGCTATCTGGGCGGTTTTCAACAAAGTGAGCCTGTTAAGATTCAAGGTAACTGGAGACTGCGTCAATTGCAGAAAATGTGATGAAACGTGCCCAATGGAACTCTCATCTTTTGATAAAGTGGACTCTGAAAACTGCATTAAATGTTTTGATTGTACTTCATGCAAACATGTTTCAGCAAAATTCAGTATTCGATAAGCTTAATGTAAGATTATTGGGTAACTGATTTATTTCTATATTTTGACAATGATTTTCTGACAAATAAAGAATGATTACAAGACCTGCTTAAGTCACAAAATCGTTATTTATATGATGTAAAGTTACTAAAATTAAATCCTTTTCCTTGCCACGGGTTTTCCCCTGGGATTCCTTACGGAAAAACCCGTAGCCAAGTATGAATGAATAATGGCTTAACTTCTATCAATTTTGTGAATAAAGAAGGAAGACTGATCCATAAATGAAATCAGACGATATCCGAAGTCGTAAATTTTTATCTTGTTTATTTATGACAATTACATTATTATTAAAATATGATTTTTCCAAAAAAGTCAATAATGATTAAGGATAATTCATAAACCTTTAATTCTAGTCAGCTGAATGAATCTTAGAAGAAGGGTTGATTTACTGAATTTTCAGAAATAACAAAATTC
>MESS01000080.1:6761-6910 GCA_001771055.1 Caldithrix sp. RBG_13_44_9 | reverse complement strand
TAATAGCGCACCTGTTTTTACTACTAGTATCATGCTGCAGGCAGGTGGTACATTTATATCTGTTGCCTATGGTTGATGCCAGGGTGCGTACCCGCAGATAGCGGACTGGAATGAGGATGGAAAAAAAGACTTATTAGTAGGCGATACTG
>MESS01000080.1:4163-6719 GCA_001771055.1 Caldithrix sp. RBG_13_44_9 | reverse complement strand
ATCCAGTGCTGTTCAATCAAGGCTACATCCATTTCGGAACTAGTATCATTGATGTGGGAGACCGCGCCTCTCCAGTTGTAGTAGACTGGAACAACGATGGTAAAAAGGATCTTCTGAGTGGTAATGATCTTGGATATGTTAAACTATTTCTTAACAGCGGTACTAATTCTTCCCCGGTGTTCAACTCCTCCACCAACCTCATGAGCGGAGGTAATCCAATACAATATTACCGTACCTCGCCAGAGGTATACGATTTGAATCAGGACGGGAAGAAGGATCTATTGGTAGGAGATTCGTATGGTTATTTTTATTTTTATGCCAATGTCGGCAGCGACCAAAATCCTGTTTTTGATTCTGTTGATACCCTTACGATAAATACCATACCTCCTACCTATTTATGGGTAAATCAAGCGGCCAAATTTGATCTGGCAGACTGGGATGAAGACGGAGATATGGATATTATCTCAGGTGAGTGGAATGCATATGTTAACTTGTTTATCAACACTACTCCAATTATAGCTGTGGACAACGACTTGTCAGAATATCCATCTGAATTTTCCTTGGAACAAAACTATCCAAATCCCTTCAATCCGGCAACCACTATTTCTTACACTATTCTCAAACCTTCTCGTGTCAATATTTCGATTTATGATATTACCGGACAGCTGGTCACAATCCTGGTGAATGAATTTCAAAATCCGGGTACTTACTCAGTTAAATGGAATTCCGAGGGATGGAATTCAGGTGTATATTTGTATCGCTTGACGGCGGGGGAGTTTACCACTGCAAAAAAGTGTATAATTGTAAAATAGGTAAAAGTGGTCAGGATAGAATAAATGGCGGGAGAGCGTGAGGATCGAACTCACCGCGGACTTTATTAGAGCCCGCCAGCGGATTTGAAGTCCGTGGGCCACGCCAGTGACCATGCACTCCCGATTTGATATTTCAATGTATTTAACTTCATCAATTTTTGAAAGTTGAAATTTTTAAAACTAGGTATACACTTTTAATATTGCGGGATGTTCGGCAACAACTTCCCCGATGATTGCTACTATGTCAAGTCCTCTCTTCTTTAATTCCCGGGTTAGATTATCCACTTTATCTTCCTGAACAGAAATGAGTAATCCCCCAGAAGTCTGGGCATCAAATAGAACGGTTGTATTTTCCGCACTTAAAGAGTGGAGGATCTCGACTTTATCTTCAAGATAGGCACGGTTGTTATGGGTACCACCAGGCACAAAACCTTCAGTAATAAGCGGGATAATTTCTTTAAAAAAAGGTATTTTTGAAGCCCAGAATTTCATCCCGACTTTCGAAGCAGCAGCCATCTCATAACTGTGTCCTAATAATCCAAATCCGGTAATATCGGTACAGGCATTTACTCCGATCTCCTGCATAACCTCCGAAGCTGTCTTATTCAGGCTGGTCATTACCTGGTTGGCCCGGTCAGCCAGCTCGCCAAGAGCTTTACCCGACTTTATAGCGGTAGAAATGATTCCTGTACCCAGAGGTTTAGTTAAAACCAGCATATCACCAGGCTGAGCCCCGGCATTGGTCACAATTTTGTTGGGATGAATCACTCCTGCTACCGATAATCCATATTTTAATTCCTCATCCAGAATGGTGTGGCCTCCCACAATCACTGCTCCGGCTTCTTCCGTTTTATCGAACCCACCTGTAAGAATTTCTTCTAACACTGACATAGGTAAAATTTTGGGATGGAAACCCACGATATTTAAAGCGGTAATGGGGCGCCCTCCCATGGCGTACACATCGCTGAGTGAATTTGCTGCAGCAATTTGACCATAGGTATAGGGATCATCCACCACCGGTGTAAAGAAGTCCACAGTTTGGATAAGAGCTATCTCTTCTGTTAACCTGAAAACTCCCGCATCATCCGCAGTATTTATCCCGACCAGAAGGTCCGGATGCTGGGATTGCGGAATATTCTTCAATAACTCACCTAACGCCGTTAGGCTCAATTTCGATGCTCACCCGGCACATTTTACTGTTTCGGTGAGGCGCTTTTTTTCTTTATCGGTCATTATCACCGTTCTCCAAATTCCATAATATTATACGAATGCAGCCAACGATTATCCGATGTTATCATTACTCAGTTTTGAACAACCTTCTAATCTCCCCATCCCGTTCCGTAATATGAAGTTTATCAAAATAGACTAAAATAGGAGTGGCAAATTTCCTGGTACTTTTGATCATCTCGCGAAATTCACCCAACCGAATTTCATTATGTTTCTTTAAATAAGCTACCAAAATCGCCTGAGCTTTGTCAAGGCATTTTTTGTGGAATATGGAGGGCGTTTCATAGTATTTTATTTCTACTAAAATTCCCAATTTAATGAGTCCCATAACCACCGCAATTACTTCTTTAGGATTGCCTCCCACTTCCTTTACAATTTCATCCCAGCCAGGGGTAATGAATTCCCTCCCTAAATAAATTTCTTCCACCTTCTTTTTTATCTCTTCCTGTTCTGGAGAAAATTTGATAACATGGCCCGACAGGAAAATCTTTTCATCCTTAGTTTTTATTGTATCACT
>MESS01000080.1:3992-4134 GCA_001771055.1 Caldithrix sp. RBG_13_44_9 | reverse complement strand
GAAGTATGATATTGATTTTTCCGAAAAGCCGTTCGTTAATTTCCGATTTTTTAATACCCGGCAGCATGGGATACCTCAAGTGATACTCTCTCAGGAAATCGACGACCTTTTGCTGCCCCAGTTCAAAGTGATTAATGTGAAT
>MESS01000080.1:808-3891 GCA_001771055.1 Caldithrix sp. RBG_13_44_9 | reverse complement strand
GCCACGCAGGGAGATTCCAGTCGAAATTGGACAATTGTCGATTGGCCTGGCAGAAGATCCTCTTTCTCTAAAAGGATCACCCTGGCAATAATTTCCCCGGTACCAATATGAAATTTTACCCGGGTTCGATTTTTCAGAGGAGTGGAACAGGATTTTAAGAGATGCAATTGAGCATTAAGCATAAAGGTAGGTTTATAGTAGCCAGGATGTGCCAACATGTTACCACGATCTATTGCGGTTTTCTCAATATCCATCAAATTTATGGCTGCACGCTCACCAACGATACACATCTCTATAGATTTATTGTGTACTTGGACCCGTCGCACCCTTAATTTTTGGAGTTGAGGCAAAAGTTCTACCGAATCACCTGGTTTACAGGAACCGGAAAGTACCGTTCCCGCAATAACAGTTCCACTACCTTTCATGGTAAATACTCTGTCGATCCACAATCTAAACAAGCCCTTATCAGGTCGTACTTCAATTTCCTGAATCTGATTTAATATCAGTTGTTTGAGTTGTTCAACACCTTCACCAGTGACGCTGGAGACTGGAACAATTGAGGCAGCCTCTAAAAATGTGTCTTTAACCAGATTTTTCACATCCTCCGTTACCAGACCTATCCAATTTTTTTCAACCAGATCTATCTTGGTGAGAATAACAAGACCTTTTTTCACCCCCAGTAATTGTAAAATTTCAAGATGCTCCTTTGTCTGAGGCATAACACCGTCGTCAGCAGCAATAACGAATAGAACCATATCAATCGTACTAACCCCCGCCACCATATTTTTAATGAATTTTTCATGGCCGGGTACATCAATAAAAGTGATATTATCTCCCAGGAATGCGAAACCAAGATCAGTAGTAATTTCTCTTTCTATCTCTTCTTTTAAGCGATCAGGATGAGTTCCTGTTAACGCCTTCACCAGAAGCGATTTACCATGATCAATGTGTCCGGCAGTGCCTATTACTAGATGATGCATAACTTTGTAAATCTTGTTTTGTCCCCAATCCTGATCTGATTTGAAAACTAAAAAATTGGAAGGCAGTGATGAGCAGTCATATTCTTGTTGTTACTGATTGTTTAAGACTGAATCTGTTCAACCTTCCAATATTCTGAAATTCTTATAGACGATTTGATGATACAATTCTACGGGCTAGAAAATATTTTTTGAATTGCTTTTTCAACTGTTTTTATTTCATTTTCTTTGATGGTGCGGAAATCAAGCAAAAGCTCATCTTTGACGATACGACTGAAAATCGGAGGTTCATATGCCCGTAGTAGGGCACTTAGGGACTCAGCAGACATTGTCTGAGGTCTTAAACTAATTAGTTTGGTTGGGATATCTTGCGCCGGTAATGAACCACTTCCCATCTGGGAAAAACCGTTGACAACCTCAATTTCACATTTTTTTTCCAGACTTGCTTTAACATGGCGCTGAAAAGTCCGGGCACGATTAGCGAGTTTTTTAACGGAAAGTGTTAACATTTTAAGAACCGGATGTTTTTCCGGGAGAGTTTCAACATCAAGATATAGTTTCAGAGTTGCTTCCAGAGCAGCATAGGTCAGTTTATCACAGCGAAGTGCACGGGTGAGTGGATTTTTTTTGATAAGATCGATGTAGCGTTTCTTTCCGATGATGATCCCGCATTGCGGACCGCTTAAGATTTTATCCCCACTGAAAGTTATGATGTTGCTACCTGTTTTGACACTATCCTGTACCATAGGTTCATCGGGGAGTCCATATTTGCGAAAATCTATTAAACAGCCACTGCCAATGTCATCCAAAACAATCAGGTTTTTATCCTGTCCTAGTTTGACTAAATCTCTTAAAGGAACTTCCGAGGAAAATCCAATAATCTGATAGTTGCTGGTGTGCACCCGCAATATCAGGGCTGTTTCTTCGGTTATAGCGTCCTGATAATCTCGCAGATGGGTTTTATTGGTTGTTCCCACCTCCTTCATTCTGGCACCACTCCGTTTCATAACATCGGGAATGCGAAATGATCCTCCTATTTCAATCAACTGTCCCCTGGAAATGATGACTTCCTTGTCAGACGCCAGGGTGTTGAGAGCCAATAAAGTCGCACCGGCGTTATTGTTGACTACTAATGCAGCTTCAGCTCCGGTCAGAAAACAGAGCAGTTCCTCGATGTGGGCATAACGATCGCCGCGCTTGCCGGTATCCCGGTCAATGGCCAAAGTGCAGTAATTTTGAATTGCAGTAGCAATGGCCTGCTGCGCTTCCTGGCAGAGAGGGGCTCTTCCGAGAGCGGTATGTAAAATAATTCCGGCAGCATTGATGGCTGGTGCTACGGATTGTTTTAGTTTTATTTTAATATGATGGGCAATCGTATCTGCCAGGAGACTTGGCTCGGTATCGATAATATCCAGAGTGTTTTTGTCAGCTGTAAGAATCGTGTCCCGCAGTCTCTGGAGCTCAAACCGCGCTATATGATGAACGAACGCTGTTGGATAGTCAGCTCCAAGTTGATTAATTTGCGGATAATTAAGCAATCTAGGCATTCCTATCAACTGATCCAAAATCTTATTACGCTTTACTTCCAAATCAGTTTTTTTATTTTCCATACTTAAGGCTTGCCTTCTTATTATAGCTGGACTATATGGTCATAAAACAGTTGTATTGATGTTTTACAATGCTCTTGATGATTACATCGCATATTGACCGATATTTTGACAAAAGATAGAATTTTTTAGGCTATAATCAACTGTTTTTTTTAATCCCACTGCTTTTTAGTTAGACCGCTCAATTTTAGGTGGCTTAAGTTATTGTATTTTCTTTTTGCTGCGGGAGGAGGATTTCCTGACTGACTGCGTCAGCAGGCAGGGAACCCCAACCCCCAAAAGCTCTGCTTAAAAATAAAAAGGCAGGAGATCGTTTATCTTCTGCCAAGATTATAAAATTATACGATTTGCTGCGGGAGGAGGATTTGAACCCCCACAACCTGGTCCAGAGTTACAAAATACATTTTCTGTAAATCCTTGAATTATCTGCATTTCTAAAATTATCAAATATTTAACCTATTTTAATAAGTTACCCAATATTACCAAATCCAACCAAAAA
>MESS01000080.1:489-796 GCA_001771055.1 Caldithrix sp. RBG_13_44_9 | reverse complement strand
CTGGAAATTTTACAACACTTTTTACAACAGTTTTATTGCCCATAGACTAACCGATTCTTGTTAAGATGAAGCATCTCCCGATTTATATCCCCATATCGCTCGGTCATGGCCATGCTGGAATGTCCCAGGATGCGCTGCAATGAATACGGATTCTCACCCAGCTTCCGCATCTCGGTGGCGAAGGTATGTCGAAGATCATGAATCCTTAATTCAATGCCGGTTTGTTCTTTTAGTCTCCTTCAGGCAGATGCAATTGATTGATAGGTGTTTGGTGTATCATCAAATATTTTTCGATCCTTAATTTTAT
>MESS01000080.1:0-477 GCA_001771055.1 Caldithrix sp. RBG_13_44_9 | reverse complement strand
TTTCTTTTTCCTGCGGATTAATGAACTGTGGTTGCTTGCCATGATATATGTTTTTAATCGTTTGTTCTTTTTTCCTTTCCAGGATTCCTAAAACCATATCATCAATCGGAACATATCGCTCAATATTACCTTTACCATAAAATCTAAAATGTTTCAAGTGGGCAGGGTGCCATATAACATTTTCCCACTGCATCTGACATATCTCATTTTTCCTTAACCCAGTATGCAGTGCAATTCTTACCCAATCATACATCCAGGATTCCATACAATCATTTTTAAAATAATTTAAAATTTCCTGTACTTCATGAGGCTCGGCTGGCCTGCCACCCTTGACATACTTTGGGATGATCTTTTTATCCTTCCGGGTATTAACGGGATTTTCGGTCATCCAATCCCGCTCAATCGCCCAATTAAATATCCGCCGGAATACCACCATAAAATGACGCCGGGAGGATTGACTATATTCTTTTTCATAGA
>MESS01000079.1:60391-62904 GCA_001771055.1 Caldithrix sp. RBG_13_44_9 | reverse complement strand
TATTATAATAGTTGCCTTTAAATTTCAAAGTACAGGAATAACTATGCATGTGATTGAGGCGATAAAAAGTTCAAAAAAAATATTTATCTCATTAGAGATTACTCCCCCTAATAAGGGACAGAGCATAGAGGATCTTTATCGGGTGATCGACCCACTCATTGAATTTAATCCCGGATTTATCAGTGTGACCTACCATCAACCGCAGGTGGTTTATGAAGAGAGAGACCGGGTGATCTACCGGGTCCCCAAAAGAAAAAAACCCGGTACAGTCGGAATCTGTGCTGCCGTAACCAACCGCTATAAAATTGACACTGTTCCCCATTTTATTTTGGGGGGATTCAGTAAATTTGAGACCGAAGATGCCCTGATTGACCTCCACTTTTTGGGAATTGAAAATATCTTTGCGGTGCGGGGCGATCCGGCGCCGGGGGAAAAAAGTTTTATCCCGGAACAGGGTGGCCATCGCTTCGCCAGTGAACTGGTCGAACAAATTTCCAATATGAACCGGGGTATTTATCTGGAAGATTTGGAAAACGCCCAGCCGACTAATTTTTGCATCGGGGTGGCCGGTTATCCTGAAAAACATTATGAAGCACCCAATTTTGATAAGGATCTTCAATACCTGAAACAGAAAGTGGATCAAGGTGCTCATTATATAATCACTCAGATGTTCTTCGATTTTCAGGTTTATAAAAATTTTGTGGAAAGGGGACGCAGCATTGGTATTAAGGTACCTATTTTGCCGGGAATTAAACCCATTATCAGTTTGAATCAACTGTCAAGTCTTCCCAGAGATTTCCATATATCTATTCCCAGTAAATTGGTGGAGTCTATGGAAAACGCTAAGTCTTCTACCGAAGCCAGGAAAATTGGAATAAATTATGTGAAAGACCTCTGCCAGCAGCTTATCGACTTTGGTGTTCCGGGAATCCATATTTACACTATGGGAAAAGGGACGGCAACTCAGGAATTACTAACCTGCCTGTTTAAATGATGCCTTAAATTGGTCAGATTTAATTTCTATTTTTTAAACAATAGAAAAGCTGTTAAATTTCGTGATTAATTTTGAATCCATTTAAGGAGGAGAACCAAAGTTGGATATTTTTGAAAAGTGCCTGAAATTTACCCGTGCCAAAGAAGCAATGGAACATGGAATTTATCCCTATTTCAAACCCATCCAGGAAAATCATGGCCCCAGGGTAATTATGGACGGCAGAGAGATCATCATGATCGGCTCAAATAATTACCTTGGCCTCACCAAAGATCCCCGGGTTCAGGAAGCAGCTATTAAAGCAATCGAAAAATACGGAACCAGTTGCTCCGGTTCCAGATTTCTAAACGGTACCCTGGAATTACACGAACAACTTGAGGCCCGACTGGCGTCTTTTGTAAAGAAAGAAGCCGCACTCTGTTTCAGTACCGGTTATCAGAGCAATCTGGGTGCTATTTCCACCCTGGTAACCAAAGAAGATACCATTATCACCGATAAGACCAATCATGCCAGTATTTTTGATGGGATATTTCTGGCAGCCGGTTTTAATATGGGTGTCAACATAAAACGTTATAAACATAACGATATGAATGATCTGGAGCGGGTTTTATCCAAGCTCGATCCGGAAAAACCGCGCATGATTATCACCGATGGAGTGTTCAGCATGGAAGGGGATTTGGTAAAACTGCCCAAGTTAGCAGAATTATCGCAAAAATATAAAGCCCGGTTGTATGTAGACGATGCTCATGGTTTGGGAGTCGAGGGAAAGACGGGCCGCGGTACCATGGAACATTTCAATATCTGGAATGAAGTCGATCTGGTGATGTGCACTTTCAGCAAATCCTTTGCCTCACTGGGAGGATTCATTGCCGGGAAGACTGAAGTGATTCATTATATCAAACATTTCTCCCGGCCGCTGATTTTCAGCGCCAGTATGCCGCCAGCCAACATTGCCGCGGTGCTGAAATCCCTGGAAATTATTGAGATTGAGCCCCAGATTGTTCACCGTCTGCAGAATATCGGGAAAAAAATGATCCGTGAATTTCAGGCCCTGGGCTTTTATACCGGGGAATCCGAAACACCAATTGTTCCTATCATCATTGGCGAGGATGAAAAAACATTTCAATTCTGGGCTGCTCTTTTCCAGGAAGGAATTTACGCCAATCCGGTCATCAGTCCGGCAGTCCCGCCCGACCGGTCACTGATCCGTACTTCATACATGGCTACCCATCAGGACAATGATCTGGCAATCGTCCTGGAAAAATTTAAAAAGATTGGCAAATCAATGGGATTAATCTAAATATTTCTGCTCCGGCAGCTGTCTTCGGGAATTCCACCGTTTTATCACATAGAAAGGAAACCCATGTCAAACCTCACCATTCAAACTGTGCAGAACAAAAAGCAGCTCAAAGAATTTATCAGATTGGTCTGGAAAATAAATGCCAATGACCCTAATTGGGTACCTCCTTTAATGATGGACCGGCTCAAAGTACTAGACAAAGCTAAAAATCCCTTCTTTAAA
>MESS01000079.1:0-60357 GCA_001771055.1 Caldithrix sp. RBG_13_44_9 | reverse complement strand
ATGGAGAACTGGTAGGACGAATTGCGGCCATTACCAATCAGAATCATAACGATTTTCAGAAAGATAATGCCGGGTTCTTCGGATTTCTGGAAGGGATCAATGATCCGGAGGTGTTTCAGGCTCTGCTCAATGAGGCCAGGGAGTGGCTGAAGAAAAAGGGCAAGGATTTTATGATGGGACCTATGAATCCTTCCACCAATGACGAGATCGGATTTTTAATCGATGGATTTGATACTCCACCCTACTTCATGATGACTCATAATCCACCCTATTACAATGAGTTGATGCTGAAATTGGGCTACCCAAAAGTGAAGGATGTAGTAGCAATTTATATTCATAAGGATCTCTTCATAATGAGCGATAAACTCAGACTAGTCTCTCAGGCTACCAAAGAAAAATTGGGGATCAATATTCGGCCGGTGCGTTTGAATGACTTTAACGCCGAACTGGAACGCATCCGCACCGTTTACAACAACGCCTGGTCCCGGAACTGGGGATTTGTTCCCATGACCCCGGCAGAGTTTGATTTTATCGCGGATGATTTCAAGAAAATACTCGATCCCGATCTGGTATTCATCGCTGAAATCAAAGATAAGCCGGTGGGTTTCTCTTTAGCCCTGCCGGATTATAACCAGGTCTTTAAAAAGATTCCCAATGGAAGGCTATTCCCCTTTGGCTTCATCACCTTTCTCACCGCCAAGAAAAAAATAAACAGCCTGCGGGTCATCACTCTGGGAGTGGTACAGGAATTACAACATGCTGGCATTGGTGGATTATTTTATCTGGAAACGTTCGAAAAAGGTGTCAAAAAAGGATACCCCAGCGCAGAAATGTCCTGGATCCTGGAAGATAATGATCTGATGCTCAGAGCGGCAAAATTGATGGGCGGGAAAATTTACAAAACCTACCGGATCTACGGGACAAAACTGTAGGATAAAACGTTACTTCCCGGACTTTTTTCGCAGTAAGGCCGCAAAAGAACCATCCATGCGGTGTTTATGCGGAAAAGTCTGAATAAAATACTGGTCATGTATATATTTATCGGGAATCCGCTCCCGCAGCTTCAGGAGTTCAAATTCCGGGTGTTGTTTGCTGAATTGAAGTACGTTTTTTTCATTCTCTTCCGGTTCAATCGTACAGGTACAGTAGACCATATACCCATCAGATTTCAATACCGAGGCAGCTGTCTCCAACAAATGCAGCTGCAAATTTTTCATATTCATAATATCCTGCTCGGTCCGTTTCCATTTCAGATCTACTCTTTTACTCAAAACCCCAAATCCGGAACAGGGAGCATCTATCAATATCTTATCAAAAATAAGACGGCTGGGGATTTTGGTGGAATCAGCTGTTACCACCTGATACTGGGAATATTGCATTCTTTTCAGATTATCCTTCAGCGTTTTTAACCGGGCAATTTGCCTGTCCAGTGCTAACAGAATGCCACTGCCATTCATCTTCTCAGCAATCAATCCGGTTTTACCACCAGGAGCAGCGCACATGTCTAAAATAATTTCTCCCGGCCGGGGATCCAGCAAGAGCACCGGCAGACCAGTACTGATATCCTGGACTGAAACCCAGCCTTTACTGATCAATTCCAGGTTACGGAAATCCTGAAAATTATCGATCCAGAGAAAGTTTTTAAATTCCTCATGAACTTCATAAATGATTTTATGAGAATCCAAGGTTTGAAAAAATGTATCCCGATCGATGAGTGATTCATTGATTCTTACTGCCAGCCGGGGACGCTGATTATTGACCTCACATAATAAACGGACCTCATCAACTCCCCAGTATTCGATCCAGCGCTGAATCAACCATTTAGGATGAGAATAGCGAAATGACAGTTTATCCAATACATCCAACTGAGTTTCCAGAAATTCAAACTTTTTATACTGCCGTAAAAAATTCCGCAGGATGGCATTCACCAGATTGGCGGTTTTCTGGTTATACTTGGCTTTGGCAATTTCTACTGCTTCATAGAGTATTGCATATGCCGGAATTTTATCAAGATAAATCAGTTGGTAGACTGATGACCGCAGGTTGTTTTTTACATCCACCAGTAGATTATCATATTCCCCTAAATACAGCTGGTTCAAATACCAATCCAGCCGCAGCCGCCAGCGCAGAACTCCATTCACCACTTCAGTGATAAACCTTTTATCCACATCCTCCAAATTCAGCAGCTCTTTTTCCAGCAGTTTATCAGAATATGCCTGTCGGGTATCTACTTTGGTCAGAATGTCAATAATTTTAGTACGGGCATTAATTTGCGATATGTAATCCGGCCGTTGATCGATCGGAATTGTCTCTTCACCATTTTTCATTTTTTGACCTTCAACTTCTATTAACAAGTGGAAAATATACTCTATTTTTGACGGACAAACAATGCTTTAGGCGGGAAAATATGAATCGCTGCTATCTTTTATAGAAGGGATAGAGAAAAACTTCTGCAGATGTGTTTTAACAAATTCGAGGAATTAGTAAAGTTCTTGAAAATCGGGGTCAGCTCTTTCTTGCGATTGGCTGTTATTTTCTTTTACTCAGAATTTTTTCGGCATGCTCTAATTGAGTGATATCGTTGATACCGTGAGTTTCCTCGGCATTGGGAGTTAAGATCGCCGCCACTTTATCTCCCCGATCCACATAAATTTTTATCACATCCGGCAGATAATATTCTCCCTGACTGTTGTTGTTGCTCAACCGTGGCAGGGTATCGAATAACAGGCGGCATTGGAAAATGTAAATGCCTACATTGATCTCCCTAATTTTCAGGATATCAGCCGTGGCATCTTTTTGCTCAACGATCTGGCGAACAAAGCCAGCAGTATTTCTGACAATCCTTCCATATCCGGTGGGATCCTCCATTTCTGCGGTTAAAAGGGAGGCCAGCGGACGTTCCTGCTGCTGTATTTTTATCAATTGACTTAAAGTAACAGGAGTAAGCAATGGCACGTCACCCGATAAAACCAGAACATCACTTTCAGCATCCTGTAAAAACGACCTGGCCTGCAGCACAGCGTGACCGGTCCCCAGCTGCTGTTCCTGAAAAGCATAATCCACATTCTCATCCCGGGTGGCATCAATCACCAGCTCTTTTTTATGACCCACGACCAGGATGATTTTTGTGGAACCTATGGCCCGGGCAGTTTCAATTACATAATGGATCATGGGTCGCCCCAGCAAAGGATGCAAAACTTTCGGCAGATCAGATTTCATGCGCTTCCCTTTACCAGCGGCCAGGATTACCGTTGCAAGACTCATCGTTTCCTCTAATAATTATTATCAACAAATGAAATTCTATTTAACAAACGAAATAAAAATACCTCATTGATGCCGTATCAAGTCTTGATTAAGGTCAAAAATTGATCATACTGTTTTCTGGACTAAGAATCAGGAAGCTGGTGAAAAGTGGTTCAGTTAAAAATTACTTTAACAATCCCTTGATGATTATATTGTCAATTAAACGGGTACTACCCAGATAAACCGCCAGAGCAACAAGTACCTGACCTTGGATTTTTTCAACCGGAGTTAAGGTCTCCGGACGGACCAGTGAAATATAGTCAATTCTCGATTGCGGAATTTTATTCAGCAAGGCGGTCATTTTCTCAACGATTTCGGCCGGATTCTGAATTCCTCGCTGGCACATCTTCTCTGCCTCCAGCAGACTCTGATATAAAACCGGAGCGAACTTTCGTTCTGCGGCGGTAAGATATTTATTCCGGGAGCTCATCGCCAGTCCATCCGTTTCCCGGACAATCGGGGACGTTAAAATCTGGACCTCAAAATTCAGATCATTTACCATTTGCCGGATAACCACCACTTGCTGATAATCCTTTTCCCCGAAGATGGCAATATGAGGATTGATAATATTGAAGAGCTTAGCCACCACTGTAGCTACTCCCCGGAAATGGCCAGGGCGTGAACGGCCGCACATCACTTCCGATAGATTTTCAACCTGAATATAGGTATGATAATGAGGTGGATACATTTTCTGACTGGAGGGATAAAAAATAACATCAACTTTTTCTTCCCGGCACAACTGCTTATCGCGGTCAAAATCACGGGGATATTTTGCCAGATCCTCATTGGGCCCGAACTGAGTTGGATTAACAAAAATACTGACTACCCGTACCTGGCACTGATCCCGGAGATTTCGCATGAGACTCATATGACCCTCATGAAGATACCCCATAGTAGGAACCAGTCCAATGGTTTTCCCGGAATTGCGAAACTCTTTTGACAGCGTTTGCATCTCGGGGATCTGCTTTACGACCCGCATTTTTCCTTTGGGCTCAAAATAATTTTTTAGCTGATTATTTTAATCGAAAGACTCTTCGGCTGCAGGGAAATGACCGGTCTGAACATCCTTGATATACTGGCGGAAAGCTTTTCTCATCTCGCGGCCCAATTCTGCATAACGCCGGACAAATTTCGGTTTGAATTTATCATAAATTCCCAACATATCATGACTCACCAGAATTTGTCCGTCACAGGCCGGCCCTGCTCCAATACCAATAGTCGGGACTTTGACTGCCTGAGTAATCTTCCTGGCCAAATCAACCGGAATTTTTTCCAATACAATGGAGAATACACCACTTTCCTCTAAGATCCGGGCATCCCGCAGCAATTTTTCAGCAATTTCCGGTTCTTTCCCTTGCAGCTTATAGCCGCCATATTTGTGGACTGACTGCGGTAATAGACCCAGATGTCCCATCACCGGAATTCCTGTTTCCACTAATCGCCTCACCAGCATTGCGTAACACTCTCCCCCTTCAATTTTAACTGCCTGAGCTTCCGCTTCCTTAAGGAATCTTCCGGCATTCAAAATTCCCTGCTCCAGTGAGGTTTGGTAAGATAAAAAGGGCATATCCGCCACCACCAGGGCCTGCTTTACGGCTTTGCCCACGATCCGGGTATGATACAGCATTTCCTCCATACTCACCGGTAAAGTAGTGGAATATCCGGCGACTACCATACCGGCAGAATCCCCCACCAGAATAATGTCGATTCCGGCTTCATCCAGCATCTCAGCCATAAGAAAATCATAAGCAGTGAGGGCAGAAATTTTCCGGGAACTGCCTTTCCGGGCAATGATATCGGGGACAGTAATTTTTTTAATATCCGAATTGATTGACATAGTCACAACCAGCTTATTGAAGCGAAAATTTATAAATAAACAGAGTCTCTTACAACCAAAATATTCTGCACTCGTTAATTGAATTTATAGGAATCACAGTTTTAAGTAATAGCAAGAAAGTAAAGGGCTGACATCCCATCCATTTTAAATTGTCACTTCTAACACGTATAAAACAAAAAACCCTCGGAAACCGAGGGTTTTTTTTGCGAAAATAATTCAGGATTAATACATCCCAGCGCCGCCACCGGGAGGCATATGCGGCATTGCTTTTTCATCTTCTTTCTTCTCAACCACCAATGCCTCGGTCATCAGTAACATACCAGCTACCGAAGACGCATTTTCAATGGCAGTCCGAGAAACTTTGGTAGGATCAATGATACCAGCCTTTACCATGTCATCTTCATATTCCTCGGTGGCTGCATTGAAACCGAAATTTTTGCCGGAAGCCTTCACTTTATCAACCACTACCGATCCTTCCAGACCGCAGTTATTTACGATCTGGCGAATGGGTTCTTCCAGGGCACGGCGGACAATATGGACACCAATTTGTTTGTCCCCATCCAGTTTCATCTTATCCAGGGCCGGCAGACATCGCAGATAGGCACCCCCACCGCCCGGAACAATACCTTCCTCAACTGCAGCGCGGGTGGCATGTAAGGCATCTTCCACCAAAGCTTTTTTCTCTTTCATTTCAATTTCAGTGGCTGCCCCAATTTTAATTACTGCTACACCACCTGCCAGTTTGGCCAATCTTTCCTGCAGTTTTTCCCGGTCGTAATCGGAAGTCGTATTTTCGATCTGCTTTTTAATCTGAGCAATACGGCCTTTAATTTCATCCTTCTTGCCAGAGCCTTCCACAATGGTGGTGTTCTCTTTGTCCACCACAATCCGCTTGGCTGAGCCGAGATCACTGAGAACGGCATTTTCCAGTTTAAAGCCGGTCTCTTCACTGATCACCCGGCCGTTGGTCAGCACGGCGATATCTTCCAGCATCGCTTTCCGACGGTCACCAAATCCCGGAGCTTTCACCGCACACACTTTCAGGGTACCGCGAATTTTATTTACCACCAGAGTGGCCAGAGCTTCACCTTCAACATCCTCAGCAATGATCAACAATGGCTTGCCAGTTTGGGCAATTTTTTCCAGAATGGGCAGCAGTTCTTTCATATTGGAAATCTTTTTTTCATTGATTAAAACTGCAACATCTTCCATTATGGCTTCCATGTTTTCCGGATCAGTCACGAAATAGGGAGACAAATAACCGCGATCAAACTGCATACCTTCTACCACATCCAGAACAGTTTCCAGGGTCTTTGATTCTTCAACGGTAATAACACCTTCATTTCCAACTTTTTCCATGGCGTCAGCCAACAGATCACCAATGGCCATGTTATTATTGGCAGAGATGGCGCCAACCTGAGCAATCTCTTTCTTGCCTTCCACCTCTTTGCTCAACTTCTTTAATTCACCGACTACCACCTTTACTGCTTCATCGATACCCCGGCGGATATCCGTTGCATTCGCACCGGCAGTAACATTCTTTAAACCCTCAGTAAAAATAGATTGGGCCAGTATAGTGGCAGTAGTGGTTCCGTCACCAGCATCATCACTGGTTTTGGAAGCAACTTCCTTCACCATCTGGGCACCCATGTTCTCCATGGGATCTTCCAACTCGATCTCTTTTGCCACGGTTACGCCATCCTTGGTAACGGTGGGAGCGCCAAATTTCTTGTCGATGACCACATTGCGGCCTTTGGGACCCAGAGTCACCTTCACAGCCTCGGCCAAACGATCCACACCTTTTCGCAGTTTGCTCCGGGCTTCCGAACTATATTCAATTAATTTTGCCATGTTATATCTCCTATCTTAAATTTTCTTACTTTTTTTCAATTACAGCTAAGATGTCACTTTCTCTGAGAATTAAATATTCCTGATTGTCCAGCTTAAATTCGGTACCGGAGTATTTCCCGTAAATCACGACATCACCTTTTTTCACATCCAATTTTACCCGTTCGCCCTTATCGTTCAAACTGCCAGGACCTACCGAAATTATTTCACCTTTCATCGGTTTCTCTTTAGCGGTATCCGGCAAAATGATCCCGCCAGGAGTCTTATCCTGGTCTTCCACGGGTTTTACCACCACTCGATCTGCTAATGGTCTGAGCTTCATAATACCCTCCATATTTGTTTTATATTATATTGTTATTTAATAAGTTATTATGTTTTTTTAGCACTTCATTATTAAGAGTGCTAAAATTATAAAAGGTTGATGGGTTTTTGCAAGTAAAAAATTAAAATTTTTACAGTGATTTCTATTATCACCAGGTTGAAGCAGATAGTACTATGATTTTTTTAGAATTATTCGGATATTTTGGGATAATTTTTCATTAAAAAACAATTACTTAATATCTGTGGAACGATTCTGGTTAAATACAATGGCATCGGCTGAAAGGTTGAAATCACTTAATATACATTGTTATGGCTGCTATGCTAAAAGTGGGCAAAAAATAAAACGTGGAATTTTTTTATTTCAAATGGGAATTATACTTTCTAAATTTCATTAAGAAATTGCCTGAATTGTGATATTTGCCTGATCGGACAAAGAAGTATTTTCATACATTTTAATTTGTTAAGGAGAAATCTTTGAAAGCTCTCATCACCAGCGGCGGCAGAGGTACCAGGTTGCGTCCCATAACCCATACTCAAAACAAACACCTGATTCCTATTGCCAATAAGCCCATATTATATTATGCCATCGAAGCGGTGGCAGAAGCTGGTATCAAACAGATTGGTATCGTCGTGAATGCAGATAATCAGGATGTCGCAAATGCAATCGGCAAAGGGGAAAAATGGGGAGTTAAAATTCAATATATTCCGCAGGAAGCCCCTCTGGGACTGGCTCATGTGGTGAAAATCTCACAAAATTTTATCAAAAATGAGCCATTTATTTTTTACCTGGGGGACAACATGGTAGTCGGTGGTATCCAAAAATTTATTAAAAAATTTGAATCGGAAAACAGTAATTGCCATTTGACCCTTTCTAAAGTCAAAGATCCCTCCAGATTCGGGGTTCCCGAAATTAAAAAAAACCAGATCATCGGAGTAAAAGAAAAACCCGCAAAGCCTAAAAGTGATTTTGCCGTCGCCGGGATATATTTATATGATTCCACCATATTTGAAGCAGTCAATTCCATCAAACCCAGTCCCAGAGGTGAACTGGAAATTTCTGATGCTCATCAATATCTTCTTCAGCACGGCTACAAGGTTACATTTTCCGAAATCACCGGCTGGTGGAAAGACACCGGAAAACCAGAAGATTTACTCGAAGCTAACCGGCTGGTACTTTCCCACCAACAGGGACGGATAGAAGGCCGGCTTGATAAAAACTCAACGATTGCCGGAGAGGTAGTGATTGGCAAAGGTACCCAAATAAAATCCAGTCATATTCGCGGACCTGCAATAATTGGAGAAAACTCGCTGGTGGAAAACAGTTATGTCGGACCCTATACTTCTATCAACAATGAGACGCGAATAATCAACAGTGAAATAGAATTCAGTATTGTCATGGAAAACTGCCGTATTGAAAATGTGGGAATCAGGATTGAAAGCAGCATTTTAGGATCCAATGTGGATATTATTAAAGCCAAGGGGATACCTAAGACCCACCGCTTTATTCTTGGTACCCAAAGTCAGGTTGAGTTGTTTTAAATTTTGCTCTAAAGGAGGACTTTTATGAATCCCAAAAACATCGCTTTGAAAATTGAACACACAATCGCCCTGCTCACCATCAATCGGCCTGAAAAATTAAATGCCCTGAATGCCGAAACCGTAACTGAGCTATTCCAAATCTTTAAAAAACTGAAACAAAATGATGAGGTGGCGGTCATCATTATCACCGGCAGCGGAGAAAAATCTTTTGTGGCAGGGGCCGATGTCGCAGAGATCAAAAATCATGACGAGATTTCCGGCCGGATTTTTTCATCCCGGGGCCAGAAGGTATTTCGCTATATTGAAAAAATGGAAAAGCCGGTAATCGCAGTAATAAACGGATTTGCCCTGGGTGGCGGTCTGGAACTGGCCATGGCCTGCCATCTGCGAATTGCTTCTAAAAATGCCAAATTTGGTCAACCTGAGATCAATCTCGGTCTGATCCCGGGATATGGTGGTACCCAGCGCCTTCCCCGCTTGATTGGGGTAACCAAAGCCCTGTATCTGTTATTGAGCGGTGAAACAATTGACGCTAAACAAGCACTGGAGATAGGCCTTATCAATGAAGTGGTAGCTCCGGAAAAACTGATGGCCCGGGCCAATGAAATTGCCGAATTGATGATCGCCAAACCTCCGGTGGCTCTCCGCTATATTCTCCAGGCAGTTACCAACGGTAGTGATAAAAATCTTGATACCGCCCTGAATCTGGAAAGTGAACTTTTCGGTAACATCTGCGGTACCGATGACATGAAGGAAGGTATCACAGCTTTTCTAGGAAAACGCAAAGCAGTCTTTAAAGGGAAATAGATTTTGATTCATCAGATTCCAATTATCAGTCAGGCTTTAATTCTGACCAGCAATCAGGATTTTTATCGGAAATTTGAGCGGATCTTAAAGGATCATCATTTTCAGGTAGAACGAGTACTTTTTAAAAAAAAATCAGAACTTCCGGCTTTTGTTAACAGTGATCTTTTCCTGATTGATAATGAAACAGGTCACTTCCCCTACCAGACATTTTTTAAAAATCTAAATCCTCCTCCCCAAAAATCCTTTATCTTTAACTTTGGTACTCCTCCTCCGGCAGATATGGACATCAACGGAAACCTGGTTAATCTAACTTCACAGGAGGATAACTCCTTCCCGAAAATCCTGACCTTTATCAACCAGTTATTACGACGGGAAAAGCTTCAACTTGAACTATCCAGCATGCTATTACATGACATTCGTTCCCCGTTAAACAGCCTCATCGGTTACCTGGAATTATTGATCAGCGGCACTTTCGGGAAACTGGATGCCGGTCACCGCAATATCCTGGAGAAGTCCATCGAGTTGGGAGATGACACTCTGGATCTGCTGGAAGAATTATCAGATATTTATATGTTTGACCAGGATGCTTTTAAATTGGACAAACAATCGGTTGACCTGACCAATGTCACAGAGTCGGTGCTGCGAACAGTCTGGATAAAAGCCGATAATAAGAATATTAAGATTACCAAGAAGATTCCACCGGAGTTAAACTACCTGCTGGCAGATGAATTCCAGATTCAACGTCTACTTCTAAATGTCCTCATGAATTCCATTAACTATTCACCCGAACATTCTTCGATTATCCTGGAGGTGCAGCCCTTTGACGAGAACTCTGTCCGGATTTCGGTAAGGGATACTGGCCTGGGGATTCCCGAAAAAGAACTTCCTCAACTATTCAAAAAATATTATCGTTTCCCACATAAGAAAAATCCCAAAGGTCATGGGCTGGGCCTGTATATCTGCAAAGTGATCACCGAGGCTCATGGAGGCAAAATCTGGGCAGAAAATGAACCTCAGGGTGGTTTAGCCATTCATTTTACCTTACCCGTGGCATCGATAAAATAAGATGACGACCGACCAAAATATTCAGCGAGAAATTCCTTTTTTCGCTTAACCGTGCAAGAAAAGGGAGTATCTGAATCCTTCCGACAAAATCTCGCTGCTATTTTTTTGCTGAGCTGAAATGGATTAGAGCAAATAGGCTTTAAGGAGGAAAAGAGTATTTCGAAAATAATTTCAATTTTTTTCTAAATGTTTAAATTGGACGATCATGATTGAAGTCTTCCCTGAATGTTAAGAAAAGACGAGTCACCCTCATGAGATAAAAATGAATCATATTGAAGGACACGAAGTACGGTGCAAAATTCAGGTATCATCTGGCGGATTGATGACCGCCTCATTCATGGACAGGTGATCATTGGCTGGTGCGGACAGTTGCCGGTGGAACGGCTGATTGTGTGCAATAATGAGATCGCCTCGACTGAGTGGGAGAAAAATCTGCTGCTTATGGCAGCGCCTGTAAATCTACCAGCCGAAGTATGCTCAGTAGAACAAACTGCTAATAGTGTTCATCTGTGGCAATCTTCTAAGAAGATCACCCTGATTCTGCTTAAGTCACCCCAAATTCTGAAAGTCCTGCTGGATAAAGGAATATCCATAGAAAAAGTAAATATTGGTGGTATCCATTACCGGGAAGACCGCCAGGAATTTTTATCATATCTGTATCTCTCCATTGAAGAGATTCACATTTTCAACCAATTGATAAAAACTGGAATATATTTTGAATGTCAAGATTTACCCACCTCCAATAGTTATAGTCTGGAAAAATTGATCGAAAAAAAATATGCTGGAAATTAAGACCGAAGAAATTCTTCTGCAGACCCGGGGATATACTGATATTATCGATATAACCCCGCAGGTTGCTGCCTTGCTCAAGCAAACTGAATTGAGCGAGGGACAGGTGACCGTAATGGTACCAGGCAGCACCGGGGGTATCACTACCATTGAATATGAACCCGGGCTTATAAAGGATCTTCCTGAATTTTTTGATTCTATAATTCCGCAGGACAAATCATATCATCATGATCAGACCTGGCAGGATGGAAACGGATATGCCCACTTAAGAGCTGCCCTGCTGAAACCGGCTCTTACTATTCCATTTAAAGCCAACAGCTTGCTTCTTGGCACCTGGCAACAGATTGTTTTCATCGATTTTGACAACCGGAAAAGAAATCGCCGACTGATTGTTCAATTTATGGGACTAAAAAAGGCCGGTTGATTCCCCGGCCTTTTTGGAGGAGGTCTATGATGACTAACCACTTTTAGGAGGTAATCGTTTAAGAAATAGCTAACATTTTATTTCGTAAATTCTTCCGGCGAAAAACCTCGGCATGACCCTCAGTGAACCAGGCGATAATTACATCACTCATGGAAAACTGGGACTGAGTACGTTGGTTCACATCATTATAAAAATTTTGAATAGCCTTTAACTGCATTTTTTGATAATCCGAAACCCTCTTCATGCAATACCTCAATTTTGATATTTCTGTGTCCAATTCGCTATCTGATCATTTTCTTCCAGGGCTATGGCGCTTAAAAATATAGCCATTGCCTCATAAAAACTGATGGTCTGATGATAGTCCTGCTGATAATGTTCCTGAATTTCAGATATTTTCTTGTAGTATTCCTGCGTTTCAACCATGTTGCATTCCTCACTATGATTCCTAATAAATACAAATCCAATGCCAGCAAAAAAGAGTTTTTGTGCATCTGTTATAAGATATTATTTATAATAAGTTTATTGACAATCATCGTGCCGACCTGATTATTTAAAAATGTCGAAAATCCAAACATAAAAATACAAATGTGTCTAAAATCGCACAGATGTTGAAATTTTGCTACTTCAAGTAAGGAAGGCCTTCTGGAAATAATCACAATAAACTGATCGATAATCCTGGTGAGAAAATTTATCTGAATGAGTCGGTGGGAATGTTTTTAAAAAGAAATTTTTAATGAGAGCAGGACCAGAGTGATGATGAGGAAAGTATTTTA
Source organism: Caldithrix sp. RBG_13_44_9 (assembly GCA_001771055.1). Lineage (GTDB taxonomy): Bacteria > Calditrichota > Calditrichia > RBG-13-44-9 > RBG-13-44-9 > RQOF01. The sequence goes on along the minus strand of MESS01000079.1, from coordinate 47,651 downwards.
TGACTGGGAAAGAATTTACTTTCTCAGGGCTGGTATCCCCCCAAGTGATTTCGCTTCCATCACTCCCTGAATGATGCTCCGGCGGGTGATCTCAGTTGCAATCTCAGTAATTTGATCGATTTGAGCCTCGGTCTGAGGAAGTGACAGAGCAAATACTAAATCACCATCGTAGCTGGTATGTGCCGGAATTACCGCTCGGACAATTCCATTATGAGCCCGCTCTGCCAGGTAATACAGTTGCATCTTGCTCAATCTGGCATTTGTCATTACCACTACCAGAATAGTATTTTGCCCGAATTTTAAATCACTGGTCTTCCAGCGCAGACTGGGATCATTCTGGGCAATAAATATTCCCTGCCGCTGCGCTCCAGCGATGATATTTCCATTTGCATCAATAACATCTCCTACCGGATTGACCACTGCCAGGGTCTCTACCCAAAGATCATTCATTCGATAGCTGGAGATGCCTATTCCGCCTTTCATCATATACTCCAAGCCGGCCCATTTACCTACGGTAGCGCCGGTACCGGCACCAATGGTACCCTGATGCTGGGCATCGGACCGGGCAGCCTGGCACGCCTGATAGGCATTTTCCGCAGTTGGAAAAGCGCCTGGATCAATTACTGCCAGATCATAGATCACCGCTGCCGGAACAATGGGAATTTTTGCCAGGGGGGTGTGGTATCCCCGCCCCTGCTCTGCCAGATAACGCATCACTCCGCCGGCTGCATCCAGACCGAATGCACTCCCACCGGTTAAAAAAACCGCATGTATCTCTTCAACTTTCCTGAAAGGAGACAGTAAAGCAAACTCCCGGGTACCGGGGGATACTCCCCGGGCACAGCCTGAAGCTTTGGTACCCTCAGGGCAGAGTATGACCGTACAGCCGGTTCCCTTTGTTAAATCGGTAAAATGTCCAATCTTAAACTTTCCCATGTACTAATTTTTTTTCATTTGAGAACTAAACTTGTCCGCTTTGCAGCAGATCCTCAAAATATTTAATAGTCTTCTTCAGACCAGTCTTTAGAGAAACACCAGGATACCATCCCAATTTATTTCTGGCCAATGTAATATCCGGCTTCCTTTGAGTGGGGTCATCCGAAGGCAACGGGTGATATACTATTTTTGATTTGGAGCCGATCATAGCCAGAATTTGCTGAGCTAGCTGTAGAATCGTAAATTCATCCGGATTTCCTAAATTGACCGGTCCGATGAAATCATCAACCTCCATCATCTGGATCAATCCAGTCAGTAAGTCATCGATGTAACAGAAGGAACGGGTTTGATCACCTTTGCCAAAAATAGTGATATCCTGTCCTCTAAGCGCCTGCAGGATAAAATTACTGACGACCCTTCCGTCATTGGGAGCCATTCTGGGTCCATAGGTATTAAAGATCCGCACAATTTTGATATCCACTTTATTCTGCCGATGATAGTCCATCATCAGGGTCTCTGCTACCCGTTTGCCTTCATCATAACAGCTGCGGATGCCAATTGGATTGACATTCCCCCAGTAATCTTCGGTCTGGGGATGAACTTTGGGATCTCCGTAAACTTCCGAGGTCGAAGCCAGCAATACTCTGGCTCTAACCCGTTTCGCCAAACCCAGCATATTGATGGTACCCATGACATTGGTTTTTATGGTCTTTACCGGATTATACTGATAATGAACAGGAGAGGCGGGACAGGCCAGATGGTAAATTTTATCAACCTCCAGTAGTACCGGCAGAGTAACGTCCTGCCGCACCAATTCAAAACGGTGATTATCCAGCAGATGCAGAATATTCCGTTTGAAACCAGTAAAAAAATTATCCAGACAAATGACTTCATGACCATCATTCAGCAGTTTTTCACAAAGGTGGGAACCGATAAAACCTGCACCTCCAGTTACCAGAATCCGTTTCATAATCTGTTTCCTTAAACTTGCTTTATCTTTTAAATTAATTTAGGTTTAGCAGTTATTTAAATCAATGAAATTGTCAGATGACCTTTCACGGCAAGCAAATGTAGAGAAGAAAAGCGAAAAATTGATCCATGAGACATTATCAGAAAATCACTACCGCGATGATTCTGGCGGCCGGATTTGGGACCCGCATGAAAGAGATGGGTAAAGATACTCCAAAAGCCCTGCTTCCGCTGGATCATTTGACGCCGCTGGATATCACCATTCAGAAATTGAGCAAAGCTGGAATACAGAAGATCGTCGTCAATTTGCACTACCTTGGATCCTTGATAAAAGAACATCTCGAGAAAAAAAAATACCCCGATTTACAGATTATCTTCAGTGAAGAAAAAAATATTTTGGGAACCGGAGGAGGAATTGCATTTGCCGAAGCTAATTTTAAAGAAGAAACAATTTTAGTGGTAAATTCCGATATTCTGTCTGATTTCTCTTTATTGGGGTTGATGGAAAATCATTACTTGAAAAATCCACTGGCCAGTATGGCAGTATGGCCTTCCCGAAATTCCCGGGAATATGCCCTGCTGCAGTTCGATAGAAATGAAATACTGGTGGATATTCTTCCTAAAGGTTCTGAAATTGGCAACCACAGCCAGACCGGAATTTTTATGGGATATCACATCCTCACTCCCCAGGCCCGGGGTTATTTAAAACCGGTATTTTCATCGGTGGTTGAAGATTTTTACCGGCCAGCTCTCCGAAAAAAGGAGAAAATAGCAGTGTATCCACATCACGGAACCTGGATTGATCTCGGTTCCAAAGAACATTACTTTCACATTCTGGAGCGCCTGAATAAAGAGGAATTAAATATTCAACAGCTTATATAAACCGGTATATCGAGTCAATTTGCCCCTTTAACTGTTTGCATGGGGAAGAATTGTTATATAAATTTTCGATTCAATATTTAGCAGGAGAATTGCATGAATCTGAAAATGGTAGAAATCAATAAACCAGCGGAAATCAATTTTATTTTGGGACAAAGTCATTTTATCAAAACCGTCGAGGATGTTTACGAGGCAGTGATTCAGGCCGTTCCGGGAGTTAAATTCGGAGTGGCTTTTTGCGAAGCTTCGGGGCCGCGTTTGGTGCGCTGGACCGGTAATGATCAGGGGATGATTGAATTAGCGCAAAACAATGCCATGCAAATTGCGTCCGGACACAGTTTTATTGTTTTCCTGAAAAATGCCTTTCCGGTCAATGTGTTAAATTCCCTGAAGATGGTACCGGAAGTTTGCCGAATATTCTGTGCCACTGCCAATCCAACCCAGGTAATAATTGCCGAATCTGAGATGGGGAGAGCAATATTGGGAGTAGTGGATGGAGAACCTCCACTTGGCATCGAGAGCGAAAAAGATATTAATCAACGGAAGGAATTTCTCAGGAAAATAGGTTATAAGCAGTAAAATGAGTACCGAAAAAGATAAAATTGAGTGTTTATTCTGGCCAGAGTTAAAAAATTTAAGGCTGGCAGAATGAAATAATCGGTCGATTTAACATTCACCAACTGATCTAAAATAGATGTTTATTCTTTCCCATCCAAAAATATTGTTCACCCTGCTTTTAGTCTTGTGGTTGATTCCAACAAGCTGGAGTCAGGATATCCAAACAGACAGTACTATCTTTGTTCAGCAGGTTAATACCTTTCTGGAACAGGAGAAATATGCTACGGTCCATTTACTGCTGGAAGAATTTCTTCAGCAGAACGGGATGAAACCCTTTTTCACCTGTTGGATGGTAAGTAATGCTCTTACCAATTACTACCGGCATGAGAATTATGATTTCTTTTATTTAAAAGATCCGGACTCTGACAAAATCCCTTCAACCGCAGAAGATGAGAACCCCCGAATTATTCGTCTCAGATATCCTCAGCGGATCCTGGAAAAGACTATTAAGGATCATTCCAGGTATGCCCTGGCTTATAAATTTTTGGGTGATTATTATGATCTTCAATTGCGGGATCTGAGTCACTTTGAGTTCGCCAAACCAACCACTATCAAATCCCTGGAAGATAGAACTTTTAATAATTACTCACAGGCGGAAAAGCTGGGTTATAAAAATATCCAGATGAACCGCTGGATGGGAGATTATTATTTCAATCGAAACCAGCTCGACCGGGCCCGGAGTTATTATCAGAAAAATACCCGTAAAGAACCGGCAGACGGCATTTCACTCTATCGTCTGGCCGAAATCAGTTTTCAGAAAAAATTATATACCCAGGCTTACAATTATGCCAGTGAGGCTTTAAAATATCTAACAACTGAAGACCTCTATCTGAAATATGATGCTCTTCGTTTGTCCGCTAATGCTTTGCAGCAACTGAGAGAATCCGAAAAATTTTTGGTTACCATGCAGGAATGCATCGATCTTTTGCCGGATCTGCAAGATGCCTACCTGGATTTAATAGATTTTTATGAAGCCCGGAATGATTCAGGCAAAGTGAAGATCCTGTTCCATGAAATGCTGTTGAACAATCCCTATGAATTAAAAGGATACCGGAAACTGGAAAACTATATGGCCCACACCCGGAATTACTCCCTGCCGGATTCTTTGTTTGAGTTAATGCTGGTACAGTATGAAAATTGGGATGAAGTGCTGGCTAATATTTACTGGTCAAAAGGCAACCTGGCTTTTTCCCGGAAATCACTGGCGGATGCCAATAATTTCTGGGAAATCAGTCGAAACTACATGAGACGTTATTTGCCAGAGGATCATAAGCTCATCCGGCAAGTGGGAGATCTTTCTCAAAAAAATAAGTGAACAAAAATTCAGAGGTATATATGAAGACCATGATAATTACACTGCTTTTCGGTTTATTTATCTGCCTGCACGACGCGGGCCATTGTCAGCAATCCACAACCTCCATTGAAAAACAGTCTCTGCAAATGATCATTCAACCAGATAAACATCTGATGAAAATTGAGAATACACTTTCCCTGAATTCAGCAGAAAAAACCAGGGCTTTTTCCTTCCTTATTAATAAAAATGCTACTATTTCTAAAATTGTCTGGAAGGATAAAAATCTAAAGTTTCAATTGCTTCCGGACTTTGATCTGAAAAAATATTTCAATGATTCTGACTCTTCCTTATATCAAGAATATAAACAGGCCGGTGAACTCTCGCTTTCTTTTGACAAACCCTTTCAAAAAGGTCAGATTACCATCACCTATTCCTTAACTGCGTCTGACTCGGTTGATAAAGCTGCTTTCTCCCGGGAATATAAAGCTTATGAAGTCAACGGCTTTATCGGGAAAGAGGGAATCTTCCTCAGCCCGGCTTATTTTTGGTATCCTACCATTCCGGATGAACTTTCACACTTCGATATCACTGTCACTACCCCGGAAAGTCTGATGGTGCTCACGGAAGGCGATCTGACGGAAAACAAAATTGAAAACGGCCAGCGCAAAACCGGTTGGAGTATTAATTACCCCGCCAGTGGTTTGAATTTAGTCGGTTCACATTATACCATTGGTGAGAAAAAATATCGGGAGGTGTCAGTTTATACTTATTTTTTTCCAGAGTCGCAGGAGCTGGCAGAATCATATTTAACTGCCTGTCAACGATATCTGGAGATGTATGAAAGTCTGATCGGCAGTTATCCCTTCAGCAAATTTGCGGTAGTGGAAAACTTCTTTCCTACCGGGTATGGGATGCCTTCCTACACTCTGTTGGGGAGCCAGGTCATTCGCCTGCCTTTCATCATTCACACCTCCCTGGGCCATGAAGTGGCGCACAACTGGTGGGGAAATTCGGTTTATATAGATTATGACTCTGGCAACTGGTGTGAAGGACTCACCACCTATTATGCTGATCATTATTACAAACAAAATAAAAGTCCGGAAGAAGCCCGGGATTACCGCCGTGATTTAAACCGTGACTTTACCGTATATGTAAAAGAAAACAAAGATTTTCCACTCAGTAAATTTAAAGAGCGAACCGAAAGCGCCTCCCGGGCAGTTGGTTACGGAAAAAGCGCCATGGTCTTCCACCAGCTGAAACAGGTCATTGGAGACTCGCTGTTTTTTAAAAGTTTTCAAAAATTTTATCAGGACTTTAAGTTCAAAGAGGCTTCCTGGGATGATATAAAAAATACCGTCGCCCAGGTCTGCCAGCAAGATCTGAGCTGGTTTTTTGAACAATGGATTGGGCGGAAAGGTGCGCCGGAAATTGAATTGAACTCAGTATTACTGCAAAATAATAAACTTTCCTTTACCCTGAGACAAAATCAGCCGGAGGTATACCGTTTATTTGTACCCGTCGAGGTCACATTGCAGGACGATTCTTCTTATGCTACTTATCTCTGGTTGGAAAAATCGGAACAAAATTTCTCCCTGGATATGGATTCCCAGCCTAAACAACTCAGCATCGATCCCAATTTTGATCTTTTCCGCAAACTGACCAGAGCAGAAATTCCACCCTCACTTGCTGAAATTTTTGCTCAACCGGAGGCCTGGATCATTTTACCCGATAATTGTGAAACCGGGAAATTGGAAACTTATCAACAACTGGCCCGGATGATGTCCGAAGGTGAAGAACAGCTGACCATCCACCAGGTTAAGGAAGTGTCCGAAGCTGATCTGGAAAACAGATCATTCTATCTCCTGGGAAACCCGAAAGAAAACAGTTTATATAAAAAGCTCACATTCGAAAGTGAGAAAGAATTTTCACTGCAGGATCAACTGGCTTATCTCAACGGAAAGCCTACCCCGGGAATTGAGGAAGTGGTGGTCTGGGTTACCCGCCGACCTGATTCTGAGAATAATATCTGCATGATCATGTTGGGAGAAAATAATAAAATTGGTCGGGTGGGCAGCCTGCTCTCTCACTATGGGAAATACAGCTATCTGGTTTTTTCTGATGGGAAAAATGTAGTGAAAGGAAATTATTCCGGTATTAAAAGTCCATTGAGCTATTCTTTTATCAAGGAATTAATAATCCGGTGATAACTCCGGGAGGTCGGATTAAAATACAATAGACAGTTACAGTAATACCTCTTTCGTCTGTCATTATCGGATAACCTATTTTTGTTGAAATTCAGCCCGCGGCCGGCTGGTGTGAATGATTGAGAAAGTCTGAAAAATAACCTTTTTCAGCAATCTGGCAAATCGTTCACTGTGGATGTACTCTTCCAGACCGGATTTTATCCAATCAAAATTCTTGCCTTTCCTGAATTGCTGTATTAATGACTGAATAAAACTTCGTTTGAGATCATTGATAAAGTAAATGATGAGCTTATTGAATTTGTGATGGTGATTAACGATAGGCTGGATTTGCTGATTCACCTTATTTTCCAGTTCTTTCATAAACAGGTCTTTTACAAAATGGATGGCAGCGGAAAGCGCTTGAAAATGAAGCACTTCAGATATAAAATTCATATCATAATCGCTGGCCAAATTACGCAGACACTGCAAGGAAACAATGTTTTTTTCTTTGAAGTCAAAAGTAAATTTTTTGCGAAAATATTTTTTATAATTCTCCTGCAGGATCTTAAAATACGATTGAATCTCCCCATTGAATTTCCGAGAAATAATTTCCAGAAATCGTGATTTGAATTTAAGGTTTCGCACATCCGGCGTTTTCATGATTGACTTTACCTGATAATTGAGGCTGGTAGCACATTTAAGTAAAATTTCCAGATTGACATAATTCCGATTTAATAGATCGTTCAGAGGCAGATCACCGGCAACCTCTAAATCATGATAAATATCTTTTAACTCCTCCCGGATGAAAAGAGAGAATACACCCTGGATGTCAGAGAACAGATTCTCACTGAGCAGACGAACAACCCAATTAGCATCTAAATATTTGATCAAATAATAGACCTCCGATATCGTCTGCTCGTAATATCCCTTTTCCTTGAGCAGCTCCACTCCTGGTCGATATTTTTCTTCCAACTCTTTCAGTAGCTGTGACATGCCGGTTTTAATTTCAGCTTAAATGTATAATAATTATCGGTTTAAATTTATCAGGTCTTAAAAATAATCTGAGACTCTTGAGAAAAAGACTTTCTCCGGCAGGTTCTGTGCAGGCTGGAGATAATACACTTTACATCCAGATATGGAATTTTTCAGTTGATTCACATTTACCGAGTCTCTGATATCAAAACAAATATAATCAGTCATTGACTGAACTTAGCTCAAATTCATTTCCCTCAATGTATTAAATAATGATGAGCAATTCCCTCAATATTTTTGAAGTAACTATGGTAGAAACATTGGTTGTGTCAATCTGGGGAGAAAGTTCAACAATATCTGCTCCTACCAGTTGGAATGATTGTATTTTTCGGAGAATTTCAATATAATCCTGAAAAAGGATCCCGCCGGCCTCCGGAGTACCGGTACCTCTGATCAGAGAGGGATCAAAGACATCCAGATCAATGGTCAGATAGACCGGTTTCCCGGCAAGTTCATCGGCAATCTGCAGAAATTCAGAGACCCGGAAAGGAAAGAGCCGGGTATGGGATCGGGCAAACTCATATTCGGCTTTATTACCACTTCGGATACCCACCTGATACATCCGTTTCGGACTGGCTAACAATTCATAAATCCGCCGCATCACCGCTCCATGGGAGAGTTTATCGCCAAATAGCTCATCCATTAAATCCAGATGGGCATCCAGCTGAACCACCTGCAGGTCTGGATATTTTTCAATCAGAGGTTTTATAACCGGTAAGGTGATCAAATGCTCCCCGCCAATACAGACCGGAATTTTATTTTTCTCCACTATAAAACGACTGACCCTTTCAATTCGGTCCAGACTCTCTCTGGTATTGCCAAAGGCCAGTTCAACATCACCAAGATCATGGATGGCTTTCTCGGTTAAATCCTTCTCAAAATACGGGCTGTAATCTTCCTGGGCGAAATAGGTCTCACTGCGAATAGCCATTGGGGCAAAGCGTGAACCCGGCCGATAGCTGGAAGTGCCATCGAATCCTGCACCAAATAGAACAATTCCAGCTTCTTCAAAAGTGGCCCGGCAGCCCTCATAACTCTTGGTACTTTTAATTAACCCATTGATCATTTGAGAATCCTTTAAAAATATTTTAAATGTCAGATTTTATATTTACTATTACCGATGAGTATCTCTTGTTTTTATGAAATTTCATGACGGAAGCCGAGTAACTAAAATGGTATATACTTCAGCCGAATAAATCTGATCCAGTGGAAATAATACTAAAATTATAGATTGATTTCCATATCTAACACACTTCTCTTTAAAATTCTCCTATTTTCAAAATCCGGCAGAAAAAGAATGATAAGTGATAGAAAAAATCATTGTTTATTCTTATATTTTGAATTTAAAAACAGAATTGGCATGGAATAGACCATGTTAGAAAAAAGTGACTTTTTTGATTCATGAGGAACGGAGATGAAAATATTTACCACCAGCTTTAAAGTCCGCAGTTATGAGTGCGATTCCTATGGTCATGTAAATAATGCCGTCTACCTTAATTATTTAGAATTTGCCCGGATGAGCGCCCTGCTGGAAAAGGGATTCACATTGGACCTGATGAAGAAAAGCGGGTATCTGGTAGTAATTCGTAAAATTGAGATCGAGTACAAATCTCCTTTATTTCAAGGTGATGAAGTGACCATAAAAACCTTTACCAGTGAATCGCGCAATACCAGCGGGACCTTTACCCAGCAGGTGTATCAGGGTAACGAAGAGCGGCTGGCAGCAGAAGCCAAAGTAACCTGGGTGTTTACCAATTTAAAAGGTCAGCCTATTCCGATTCCGGAAAAAATCAGAGAAGCATTCGACATAAAATAAAAAGATGGTATGCCTGAAAAATCTTACAGCCATCAAGTGGCAGTAAATGCCTATTTATTGAAGGAAGGAAAATTTCTTTTATTAAAAAGAACTGACCCTCCCCTCATCTGGTCACCGCCTGGCGGCCGTTTAGGGCAGGATGAAGATCCGATTCAGGGTCTGCTCCGGGAAATCAAAGAAGAAACTCATCTGGAAGCAGAAATCATTACTCCGGTGAACACCTGGTTCGGAAAATGGCAGAACCAAATGCTGCTCGCTATCGATTATCTGGTTATTTACCGGCGAGGTGATTTGAAACTTTCTGGGGAACATTCTACCGGTTTATGGGTCAGCATCGAAGAACTGCGGAAGGGGCAACCGGTAAAATTATATGCCGGAGCAGGGTTTCAACTTGATGATTTTGAAAAGACCTGGAAGCTGTATGAATATTTTTCCAAGGCATCATCAGAACTGTTTTTATTTTGAAATGAATAGGGAGGGATTGAAAGTGACAAGAATGTCAAAAATATTCCAATTGACTTTACCTTGACCCCGCGGTTAAATTCGTCACTCTTTCAATTATTATTCAGAACTTATTAATAATTATAGATTTAAGAAATTACGAAAAAACGTTTTAGATGCAGAGAAGAATAGATTTCTCTCAGAAAATTTAAGGAGTAAGTTAATGGCCGAACGAATTACCCCCCGAAGTGAGGACTTCAACCGCTGGTATACTGATGTGGTTATCCAGGGAAAATTAGCGGACTATTCGCCGGTAAAAGGATGCATGGTTATCCGTCCAAATGGATATGCGATCTGGGAAAAAATGCAGCAAACTTTAGATAGAATGTTCAAAGAGACTGGTCATGTGAATGCCTATTTCCCGCTGTTTATTCCAGAGAGTTTCATGAAAAAGGAAGCGGAACATGTGAAAGGTTTTGCTCCGGAGTGCGCGGTGGTCACCATTGGCGGTGGACAGCCTCTGGAAGAGGCATTGTATGTCCGTCCCACTTCCGAAACCATTATCTGGAGCATGTATAAAAAGTGGATCATGTCCTATCGGGATTTACCTATCCTGATCAACCAATGGGCTAATGTGGTCCGCTGGGAAATGCGAACCCGTTTATTTTTACGGACTACCGAATTCTTATGGCAAGAAGGACACACCGCCCATGCCAGTTTTGAAGAAGCAGAAGAAGAAACCCGAAAAATTCTGGAAGTTTACCGCAAATTTGCGGAAGAATATATGGCTATGCCGGTGATTACCGGTAGAAAAACCGAATCGGAAAAATTTGCCGGAGCACTGCACACCTACAGCATCGAAGCCATGATGCAGGATGGTAAAGCTCTGCAGTCTGGCACATCCCACCACCTGGGACAAAATTTTGCCAAAGCTTTCGATGTCACCTTTCAGGATAAGGATGGGTCAGTGAAGCATGTATATGCAACCAGCTGGGGAGTAAGTACCCGGCTGGTGGGAGCACTGATATTGACCCACGGGGATGATAGCGGAGTGATTATTCCTCCAAAACTGGCCCAGGTACAACTGGTTATTATTCCCATCTGGCAGGAATCCACCCGCCAGAAAGTGTCAGATTTTACTGAGCAAATCTATCAGAAAATACTTCCGCACTTTGCCGTACAATTGGATTCCCGGGATCAGTATAAACCCGGCTATAAGTTTACTGAGTGGGAGATGATCGGTGTTCCTCTGCGGATCGAGATAGGACCGCGGGATGTCGATAACCGGCAGGTGACAATTGTCAGGAGGGATAACCGGCAAAAGATTTCGGTTGGGGCTGATTCTCTGGTTCCGCAATTAAAACAGATTTTAGATCAAATTCAGCAGGATCTATTCCAGAAAGCTCTTGATTTTCAGAAAGCCAATACCTATTCTATAAACGAGTATGAAGAGTTTAAAAAGATCCTGGAAGAAAAGAGCGGTTTTATTGAAGCTCACTGGTGCGGGTCAGCCGGATGTGAAAATAAAGTAAAAGAGGAAACCAAGGCCACCATCCGCAATATCCCTTTTGACCGGCTAAAGGAAATGGGAAAATGTATTATCTGCGGAAAGGATTCTGAGGGTAGAGTAATTTTTGCCAAAGCCTACTAAAATCGGGAACATACTATGTATAATCAATCCGGTTCTGGGATGATATCTCCAGCAGTAAAAAATCTGCTATTTGCCAATATTGCCGTTTTTCTGTTACAGTTTTTAGCTCCTGCCTTGAATGAAACCATGGTCCGGTTATTTGGACTGATACCTCTGCTAGCCTTCAATCATTATTTTATCTGGCAATTTGTCACCTATATGTTTTTACATGGCGGATTCAGTCATATATTTTTCAACATGTTTGCACTCTGGATGTTTGGGGTTGGACTAGAGGAAATTTGGGGAACCAAAGAATTTTTGAAATACTATTTTTCAACCGGAATTGCTGCCGGTTTGTGCACGGCATTATTCAGCTGGGGCTCTATTATTCCGACCATTGGGGCATCGGGTGCTATTTATGGGATTCTGGCAGCTTATGCCTTATTTTTTCCCGATCGATACGTGTATATGTATTTTCTGTTCCCGATAAAAATGAAATATCTGGCTTTAATTTTAGGCGCTCTGGAATTCTTTTCGGCCTACAATCAGGCACAGACCGGTATCGCTCATGCCGCCCACCTGGGAGGAATGGTAGTCGGATTCTTTTACTTAAGATATAAATACCGGCACTCAAGAATTGGGCAAAATTTTTTCCGCGACATATTCCGGCGGAATAAACCATTTTAACCGTAGCAATGCCCATATATATTTCCCATTTTTGGATATTTTACTTCTAATTTGTGGCAAATTTTCACAATCTGACCCAATTGTCAGCCATACTTTGATAATCATTTAATTTACAATGTATAATTCCTTTATACATTTTCTAAACTGTATGTAAATATATTCTACTGTTCATGTTTAATAATTCAACGTTTTCTAGGCATATGTAATTACTTAACTTAAACACTATTTTAAATTTATCTTTGTATTTCTGTATATTAATTCAGCATTTTCTCCTCTGCTCTAAACCCCTTAAATTAAATCAATATTTTTTTTATCTGCCATAATTACAATTACTTATGATGGTAGTCTCCAAATTGTGGCACCAAAATTGAATTATATTTTAGTGAACTTTATTATTTAATATCAAAAAAAAGGAGTTTAAAATGGTCGTATTAATGGTAATTTTAACCATCTTGCTTTTCATTGCGATTGATTATTCAATCCAAAAACGGAAAAAAGTGGGCGTTTTATCCCAGGCCTTTCCCGGAAAGGTGGCTTTGTCTCAGGTACTATCATATCTGCCAGACGGGGTCTTCCTGCAACCCTCTTTCACCTGGACTAAATTATTGGACAGCGGAAATCTGCTCATGGGAATTCATCCGGTCATCTTAGGACTCATCGGTGAGCCGGATGAAATTGAAATGCTGAAAAATGGGCAGGGAGTAAAGAAGGGCGATACTCTTTTGAAGATCCATAAGGGTGAAAAAATACTAGATGTTATAGCACCTATCAGCGGTACTATAACTGGTTTGAATAACCGGGTGATGGAAGACTCAACCGTCGAGATGGTCAGTCAGAACTGGATCTATAGTATGAAGCCGGAAAATGTTGCGGCTGAAGTGCCCAATTGGATGCTCGCTGAAAAAGCAAAAAATTGGATGAATGAAAAGTATGCTCAGATGAAAAAGTTTTTCCAGGAAAGCGTCACTCAAACCGACATGGGAATAACCATGGCTGATGGCGGTGATCTTCCCTTTGGAATCCTGTCCCAGTTTGATGAGAAAACCTGGGAAAAATTCGAAAATGACTTCTGCAAACAGAAATAGGCACAATTTCCAGAATCGCTTCTATTGCTCTGGTAAACAGCTAAAGGTTGCTTAATACAGGAGATATAATGAGTTACGGCTTTCTCATCGACACCACTCTTTGCATAGGCTGCGAGGCCTGTATGGAGGCCTGTCAGGAAACGAATCAACTTCCCAGGAATGACAGTTATGAACTCTCTGCCGAAAGATATACTGTTGTTAATAACAAAACCATAGCAGATCAGGATATTTATTACCGCAGGATGTGCATGCATTGCGAAGATCCCACCTGCAGATCTGTATGTCCGGTGGGTGCATTCGAGAAGACAGCGGAGGGACCGGTAATTTATCACGAAAACAAATGCATGGGGTGCAGGTATTGTATTATCGCCTGTCCATTTGATGTTCCCAAATTTGAATGGAACAAATCGCTGCCCCTGGTAAAAAAATGTACCATGTGCTATCAGCGCATCAAAGAAGGAAAAATTCCGGCTTGTGCCGAGGCCTGTCCCACTGGCGCCACTTTATTCGGTCAAAAGGAAGGATTGATACAAATCGCCCAGGAGCGGATAAAACAGGAAAAAGACAAATACCATCCATATATCTATGGATTAAATGAAGCCGGGGGAACTTCGGTCTTTATCATTTCTTCAGTTTCACTGGCTGATCTGGGTTTCAAAACCAAAAACTTCCAGGAGGCTTTCTCCAAACTCACCTGGCAGGTGATGAAAGAAATCCCTAATGTAGTCGCATTCAGCGGAGTATTCTTGTTCGGATTATCCTGGATTATTAACCGCAGAATCAAACTGCAGGAAATTCCAGTGGATCAGGACGGTGCACAGATAGAGGAGGAAAATTAATGAATGCTTACACTCTGGCTTCCCGGTTTCATTTTCGACTGACCTTCTGGAAAGGAGTATTTATCGTTCTGCTTATTCTGGGAATGTATTCCACCTTTGTTAGATTCTTCTATGGTTTAGGAACTGCCACCAACTTAAGTGATCAGTTTCCCTGGGGATTATGGATTGGATTTGATGTCCTTTGTGGGGTTGGTCTGGCTGCCGGCGGTTTTACTTTGGCAGCTATTGTATACATCTTCAATATTAAAAAATTCAAACCCATAGTACGTCCCGCTATTCTGACTGCATTTCTGGGCTACCTGATAGTTATCATTGCTATCCTTTTTGATCTGGGTAGGCCTTACCGGATCTGGCATCCGATTATCATGTGGAATCCCCATTCAGTGATGTTCGAGGTAGGATGGTGCGTTATGCTCTATACCACCGTTCTGGCATTGGAATTCAGTCCGGTAGTCTTAGAAAAATTACGCTGGAATAAATTGTTAAAAATCATCCGCAATTTCCTTATACCGCTGGTTATTCTGGGTGTAATATTTTCCACTTTGCACCAGTCTTCTTTAGGCTCGTTGTATCTGATCGTTCCGGAAAAACTATATCCATTGTGGTACTCTCCCCTGCTGCCGGTTCTTTTTTTCATATCAGCGGTTGCAGTAGGTTTTGCCATGGTTATTTTCGAATCATTCCTGAGTGCCAGAGCTTTCAATAAACATCTCGAGAAATCCCTGGTCTCTGAATTGGCGCGGGTAATGGTATTTGTACTGTCGCTCTATGCCCTGCTAAAACTGCAGGATTTTGCCCGCCGGGATGCATGGTCTTTCATGTTCATTAACCGAACTGAGACCTATTTTTTCTGGGCTGAAATTTTGCTGGGGGTGGTTCTCCCGATGATCATCTTAGCCATCCCTAAAATTCGCCAAAGCGAAAAAACGCTGTTCGGCGGGGTTCTGATGGTCATTCTTGGCTTCATCATGAACCGCCTGAACATCGCCATCACCGGAATGGAATCCTACGCCCAAGCTGATTATTTCCCATCCTGGATGGAAATCAGCGTGACTTTAATGATCGTAGCTTTAGGTTTTGCAGCTTTCCGAATGGCCGTTAAATATCTGCCTATTTTTGAGAAAAAAGATCATATTGAAATACCCTATCGCAAACAAATAAAAATTCGGAAGGTAGAGAACCATCAACTCCAAAAAGAGAAAATATCAAATTAGTGGGTTCAATAATGCCAGTTTACTCAGATAAAAACAGCAATGATCTTAAATGTGTTTGGATGTCCGCTGGCCTGGTCAATTACAAACTCTGCGATCTGGATTTCAACTGTGAACACTGTGAATTTCACCATGCGATGCAGGGAACCGAACATTCCAGCACGACTCAACACAACGAGCATTCTGAAATAGTTGCCTCCAATTTTACCGAAAATACCAATCAGATGGTGAACGCCTGCCTGAATAAATTGCTGGAGGGATGCAAAATACATTTAGATCGCTTTTATCATTCCTCTCATTTCTGGTTTAAGCCTGAAGAATCCGATCAGGTACAAATCGGAATTGACAATCTGAGTTTAAAAATATTATATCCATTAGACCGGTGCATTCTTCCTCAACTGGGAGAACATATTCAGTATGGACAACTCATGGCTTGGCTGGTTCGTGGAGAAATAATGATTCCCTTATATGCCCCGGTAAAAGGTGAAATTGCCGCTGTAAATCCGTCCTATCCCTTGAATGTGAATGTCTCAGCTGATCCGTTATCGGATGACACCTTTATCCTGAAGATAAAATCAAAAGATCTGGCAGTGGATCTTAAACGGAAAAGTTATTCAACCGGGGGAATAGAAAATTATCAGAAGAAGATATCCGGTATTAAAACCTATCTCCAGCGCAGCGTGGGAGATCATCAACCTGAGAATATCGGATTAACATTAGGCGATGGCGGGGCGATGGAGCAGAATCTGGAAAAAATTATGGGAAGCAAACTCTTCCGGGAATTTATTCATGATTTATTTATCCGGAAGTAAACGGTGATCATATTTACTAACGCAAAAAAATAGCTGTACAGGTGTGGCCAAAATTTTTGTTTAATAAATTAGCAGCAGCTTCTAAGAAATTGATCTGATCGATTCTTTAAGACCAATAAATCTCCCTGCACACAATTTTTCCTTTCAGGTTGTTCGTTTATCACAGGTGATCCCCATTTTATCCTGGCAGGATTGACAGAAAAATGCCTGCTTAAGATCAATGTTTTCAACATAGGTAGATGAATTCATCACACATTCAAAGTCTGCACAATGGACCAGACCAAAAGTATGTCCTAATTCATGCATGATCTCTTTCAGAGTTCGGTCATACAGTAATTTATCATTTCTGGGTAGGCCATAGAATACAGTATTCAGCCGATAAGTAGATACCACTGCTCCTCTTCCATTCAATTGAGCCTCCCCAAATAAAAAAGTCAAAATTGGAATATAGATATCCACATCGGTAATTCCAATTATCTTCTCACCCTGCTCGGGCAAATTTTTCAAGAGATGTCCTAAAAGTAAAGTGGAGTGATATTGATGCCGGTCGGCAGAGTGAAATAGCCGTAGGTTCACTTTCAGCGACAGGATCTCGAAGGTAAAAGGCAGACAGTGACGCAGATCAGTTGCCAGATTTTTCCAATCTGGCGGAAAATGTCCATTAATAAAAGCCAGATATATCTGTTTATTCAATTACCTTTTAATTCCGTATTTTTTAATTTTATTATAGAGTGTTACCCGATCGATCCCCAGAAGACTGGCAGCCCGGGTAATATTTCCGTTGGCTTCAGCAATGATCTTTTCAATATGCTGCTTTTCCAGGTCGTCCAGTTTAATAAAATTATCCTTTTTCTTCTCCTGCTCATTGATATGTAACGGCAGATCTTCGCTCATAATTTCTGAATGCTTCCCCACCACCATTGCCCGTTCGATGGCATTTTCCAATTCCCGTACATTTCCCGGCCAGGGATGGGACAGCAGTATTTCCTGAGCAGCTGCAGATATTTTTTTCACAGGTTTGCCCATGGTCCGGGAGTATTTCTGAATGAAGAATTCCGTCAGCAGGAGTATATCCGAACGGCGTTCCCGCAGAGGAGGGATAAAGATGGTAAACACGTTTATCCGATAATATAAATCTTCCCGAAAAATTTCTTCCTCGACCAATTTTTCCAGATTTTTATTGGTAGCACAAATCAAACGGAAATCGACCTGGATTTCATCTCCCCCACCAACCCGGGTAAACCGTTTACTTTCAATCACTCGCAGCAGATCAACCTGCATCTGAGAACTGATATCCCCAATTTCATCCAGAAACAGAGTACCGCCATTCGCCAGTTCAATTTTACCTTTCCGGCGGTACTGGGCTCCAGTGAAGGCCCCCTTTTCATGGCCGAACAATTCACTTTCCAGTAAGGTTTCCGGGATGGCACCGCAATTCACCGCCACGATTGGAAAATATCTTCTTTTACTGCGGGTGTGAATAGCCCGGGCGATTAATTCCTTGCCCGTACCGCTTTCACCGCGGATCAATACCGTCGAATCAGTCTCTGCCACCGTATCCACCATTTCTAATACTCTTTTCATCCCTTCGCTCTCACCAACCATATTCGAGACCCCGGCAAGCTCGGTAATTTTTTCCTTCAACTGAATATTCTCATCCGCAAGTTCCTTCTGTTTTAGAGCATTCCTAACCAGGCGGGAAAGATCGTCGGGATCGAAGGGTTTGGTGACGTAATCAAATGCGCCAAGCTTAAGAGCTTCTACGGCTGTTTCTACCGAGGCATAGGCGGTCATGATGATGATGACAACATCGGCATCGATCTCTTTAATTTTCTTTTGCAGGGTAATACCATCCATCCCGGGCATCTTAATATCCAGAAGGATCAGATCGAATGGCCCCCGGTGCATTTTATAAAGAGCATCTTCAGCGCTTTCAGCCGTTTCCACCTTGAAACCATCCTCCAGAAACCATTCATTCAAAGAAGTCCTGACCGAGAGCTCATCATCGACTATTAATATCTTGTAAGGTTTCATAATTCAATACCTTTTATATCTTGATTTTCTATTTTATCCAGCCTTACCGGAATCTGAATGAAAAAAGTTGTTCCCACCCCAGCCTTGGATTTCACCCAGATTTTACCATGATGTCGTTGAATGATTCCATAAACCACCGGTAAACCCAGTCCGACACCTTTCTGGTCCTTTTTAGTAGTAAAGAATGGTTCAAAAATCTTATCCAACAACTCCTCCGGTATACCTGCTCCGGTATCCTGGATTCTGATAATGATTTGATCGGAAGGATGTTCCATATCCTCAGCCGAGATTGTTAACTGACCTCCTTGCGGCATAGCCTCGACTGCATTCACCTGGAGAGCAATAAAGGCCTGGAGCAACTGATCCGGATCACAAAATATTTTTTTATTCTGCAACGATATCTTTTTTTCCAGTTCAACCTTTGCCAACTGGATATGATGGCGCATGATGTCCACACTCCGGTTGATGATATCCTCCAGTTGTGCTTCCTGAAAATTGACTGACTTTCCACGGGCAAAGGCCAATAAATTCCTGACAATATTACCGCAGCGCATGGATTCAGAACGGATCAGTTCGAGTTCCTTTATCATCTTTTCTTGCTGCTCGCCAGCAGGAACATTGTTCTTTACCTTTTTTTCCAGAATCTTGGCATAGGTAACAATTCCAGCCAGCGGATTATTCAATTCATGAGCCACTGAGGCCGCCATCTTTCCCAAAGAGGTTATTTTTTCCACTTGCAGCATACTTTTGTGGATCTCTTCCAGCTCAATGGTCTTTTCATTCACTCTCTCAGCTAATCGATAAGACCACTCCTTTAATTCATTATAGGCTCTTTTTAAATTCTCACCCATATTATTAAAGGAACGCGCTAACATACCAAACTCATCTCGCCGGTGCATGTTAATCCGGTAATCTAAATCCCCGATAGCCAGCCGGACCGTACCCGTTTTGAGGGTACTGATAGGCCGATAAATAAACAGATAAACCACCACCGCAAATAAAATCATCGCCAAGATAACGATTCCGATGGTGATAACATAGACCGTGAGGCGGGTTTCAGAAAGTACCATATCCAATTCATCTAAAGACATCCGAACATCCAGCACTCCTAAAATCGTTAAATCAGGTTGATGGGCGTGACAGGGATTGTTGGAGCATTCCGGGGCGTTACGGATGGGATTTATCAATCCCATTATTCGTTTTCCTTCCACCGCCCGGTAAATCCGAATTTTCTTTTTAGTCGGCAAAGATTCTATGGGTTTATCGGCGGCATGGCAGGCATAGCAGGCCTCAGCTTTCATATCGACGATATGTCCAGTTTCAGAGGTTTTGGTGGAAAACTTGATCTCTCCCTTTTTGTTATAAATGCGGATCCCTTCTACCCCGGGTTCGTCCTGGAACATCAGAATAGTTTTATATAATTCATCTCGCTGATTATTCAGCATCAGACGATAAAGTGATTTTTTGATTAAATCACTATTGCGGTAGGCGCTTTGACCAATAGTGATCTCATAAATTTGAGTGAGTTTCACAGAATACAGTACGCCATAAAGCCCAAAGAGCAGGATCAGCAATAAAAATAAAAGTAAAAACAATTTAAAACCGATAGAATGAAGAATAACCCTGATCTCTTTTAGTCTTTTTTGGAACATATCGCATCACTTTTCTTTTTCAATAGTGAAATTATCATATTCTTCAATCTTTCTCAATATTTTAAATTTTTAATTCTTATATTTATTCAAGTGCAAATTCCTATCGGTATATTTTCACCAATTACCCAATAAGTTATAGGGGTAATTTCTTTTAGGTAAGATTTCCCATATTGAAAATAAAATCAGTTAATTAGAAATAGTGGTTGGGTGATATAATTAGCAAATTCATATCAGGTAAAAAATTCAGTATGGCTAATTATATTTTCAATCACTCTCTCAAAAAAGTGGAAATTTTTAGTGAATGTATACCAGAAAGGAAAAGGAAAATGAACAGGTGCCAATGGGCGGGAGAAGACTCGCTATATATTACTTATCATGACCAGGAGTGGGGTGTACCGGTATATGATGACCGACTGTTGTTTGAATTCTTAATATTGGAGGGAATGCAGGCTGGTTTAAGCTGGATAACCATCCTCAAAAAGCGGGAATCATATCGGCTGGCATTTGATCAGTTCAATGCCGAAAAGATTGCAGGCTATGATAATAAAAAAATAAGAGAACTGCTGGATAATCCAGGCATCGTTCGCAACTATCTGAAGATAGCG
Source organism: Caldithrix sp. RBG_13_44_9 (assembly GCA_001771055.1). Classification (GTDB taxonomy): domain Bacteria; phylum Calditrichota; class Calditrichia; order RBG-13-44-9; family RBG-13-44-9; genus RQOF01. The sequence continues at coordinate 26,928 of MESS01000079.1, read as the reverse complement.
GCCGCCATCGGAAATGCCCAAACTTTCTTAAAGATCCAAAAAGAATATGGCAATTTCAGCCGTTATATCTGGCAATTTATCAGAAATGAATCCCGGATCAATCATTGGGTACATTTAGCGGATCTTCCTGCCCGCACTGCCGAATCGGATCAGATGAGTAAAGCCTTAAAAAAACAGGGATTTAAATTTGTGGGCTCCACTATTTGTTATGCATTTATGCAGGCGGTGGGAATGGTGAACGATCACCAGATTGACTGCTTCCGCTATCGGGAGATCAATTCCATGATTGAGGCTAATCGTCACCGATAAATCTCAAAAATAGCCGGGTTATCCGCCCTCCAGATCATATAAAATCATACTTCCATTGCTAAAGAAACCTTGTTATTTTAAAGTGTTTTAATACAAAAGGAGATAAATCATGATAGGTATCAGAGCCGGTCACCTGACCATTTTTATTTTACTAATGAGTATTACCATAATCATCAACAGCTGCAAGTCACCTGACTCGAAGGGAAAAATTCAAATGGGCTTAAGTGAAATGACCAGACAAGAGACCATTAAAGCCATGGTAGAAAAATTTGGAGCCAGTGCGAATAATCGCATTGAAATTGGCGTCCAGCAGGTTGGCGACCGCTGGAAAGCGGCTGATGGTACCGATCAGGATTTCCAGGTCTTTTGCACCGAATATTTTTCTTCCGATCAGAGCGAATTGGATGCTATATTCGACCGTTTCCAAAAAAATCTGGAAAGTCTGTATGGAAATTTAAACCGGGTTTCCCGTGACTTTAAATGGGTGTTGGATGTTGACCGCGGAAAAGTATTTCCCATAGACTATCTCTGGGCGAATTACTCACCTTCTGCCCATACCAGTGATGATCTCTTTAATACCAAATTGGCCTTTGCGGCGCTCCTGAATTTTCCAATTGAAAATTTAGAGCAGAAAAATACCTTAGGGGAAGAATGGTCAAGAAGGAAGTGGGCTGAAGTCCGTCTGGTGGAAGAGTTCATGACCCGGGTACCGGCAGAAGTGTCCCAAAAACGCTCCGAAACTTATACCATGGCCGATGACTATATTAACAATTATAACATTTTAATGAACAAGCTGCTTGATGAGAAGGGAAATCGCTTATTCCCGCCAGGATTAAAACTGATCAGTCACTGGGGTCTGCGCGACGAGCTCAAAGCTCACTATGCCAGCACCGAAGGTCTGGACAGACAACGAATTATTCAAAAAGTGATGGAACGGATTATTTTGCAGGAAATCCCGGCGGCAGTAATCAATAGTGATAAATATGACTGGAATCCTTATACCAATAAAGTTTTTGAATCCAACACCCAGAATGAAGTCAATGTCCAAAATGAAGCCAACCAGCGCTACCAGCATATCTGGAATATTTACCAGGTTGAACGATTAGTGGATCCCTTTCATCCCCATGCCCCGACCCTTATCGACCGGAAATTTCAAATTAACCGGGAAATGTCTGAATCCGAAGTGGAAGATCTGCTAAAATCAGTAGCCTCTGCGCCGGCATTAAAAGATATCGCCCGGATAATTGAGCAACGGCTCGGGCGTCCATTAGAGCCTTTTGATATCTGGTATAATGGATTTAAACCCCGATCCAGCTACACTGAAGAGGATCTCGATGTGAAAGTAGGAAAAATGTATCCTACGGTTGATGATTTCCAGCGAGATTTACAATATATCCTGAGAAAAATTGGTTTCAGTCCGGATAAATCGGAATTTTTAGCCTCCTATATCGCGGTCGATCCTTCCCGCGGTGCCGGACATGCCATGGGAGCTGCCATGAGGGAAGATAAAGCTCACCTGCGCACCAGAATTCCGGAAGATGGAATGCGGTATAAGGGATTTAATATTGCCATTCACGAACTGGGTCACAATGTGGAACAGGTATTTTCACTGAACGGTATTGATCACTACACCCTCAACGGAGTTCCCAATACTGCTTTTACCGAAGCTTTTGCCTTTGTATTTCAATCACGGGATTTACAGGTTCTGGGATTGGAAAGTAAAAATCAGGAAGCCGAGGATTTAGAAGCGCTTAATACTTTTTGGATGACCTTCGAAATTTCCGGGGTAGCCCTCACCGATATGTATATCTGGCGCTGGATGTACCAGCATCCCAATGCCAATGCAGCTGAGTTACGTAACGCAATGATAGAAATTACTAAAAAAGTATGGAATGACTATTATGCTCCCATTTTAGGGATGAAAGACCAGATTCTTCCGGCCATCTATTCCCATATTGTAGATGGGGCAATGTATACTCCCGATTATCCATTGGGTCACATTATTTCCTTTCAGATTGAAGAATTTTTAAAGAGCCATACCCTGGCGCCGGAAATGGAGCGAATGTGCAAATTGGGAAGACTGTCTCCCCAGATATGGATGCAGCAGGCCGTGGGACAGAAAATATCAACCCGACCGTTGATTGAAGCAGCAGAGAAGGCCGTTAAAAATTTAAAGCAGTAATTCAGGCAGTTTCATAACCATACCAAGTAAAAGGGCGACACCGGTCGCCCTTTTTTATGATAAGCAACTGAAAATAATGAATTGAATAGATATTGAAATTCCTCATAAATATTGGTAGATTTAGCCCAATTTAAACGGGGAATTTAATATGGAGGAACATAGCAGTATGACTGTAGCACCCAAAAATATGGCCATTTTAGTGGGCGGTGGACCTGCTCCCGGGATCAACAGCGTCATCAGTGCAGCCACTATCCGTGGTATCATTGACGGGGTAGACATCATTGGTATCAAGGATGGATTTAAGTGGATCATGCGGGGAGACATCTCTCATATAAAGGAATTAAATATCGATAACGTCAGCCGGATCCATTTCAGAGGCGGATCCTATATTGGCATAGCCCGGGAAAATCCCACCAAAGATAAAAAATATTTAGAAAATGTAGTGACCTCCCTTTTGCGTTTGAACGTTGATAAACTAATTACCATCGGCGGAGATGATACCGCTTTCAGTGCTATGAAAGTAGAGGAACTGGCCGCCGGCCGGATCCGGGTAGTACATGTTCCTAAAACCATTGATAATGATCTGGATCTGCCGCATGGAATCTGCACCTTCGGATTTCAAACAGCCAGGCATGTGGGGGTAAATATTGTTAAAAACCTGATGGTTGATGCCCAGACCACCTCGCGCTGGTATTTCGTGGTATCGATGGGAAGAAAAGCCGGACATCTGGCATTAGGGATTGGCAAATCAGCCGGTTCCACTCTCACCATTATCCCGGAAGAATTTCCGGAAGAGACCATCAAACTCAAGAAGCTGGTGGACATTTTAGTGGGAGCTATCATCAAACGATTAAGCTCGGAAAGACCGGACGGAGTGGCCATACTGGCCGAAGGATTGGTAGAAAGGCTTGACCAGAAAGATCTGGAATTTCTTCTGAATATCGAGCGGGATGCTCATGATAACATTCGCCTGGCAGAAGTAAATTTTGGTGAGATTCTCAAATTTCATGTGCAGGATGAATTGAAGAAATTCGGATTGAAAGCCACCATTGTCGCTAAAAATATCGGATATGAATTAAGATGTTCCGATCCTATACCTTTTGATATGGAATACACCCGCGACCTTGGATACTGTGCGGCGCAGTTTTTAATTGATGGAGGAAACGGGGCAATGATTTCCATCCAGGAAGGACGATTTGTACCAATGTATTTTGGCGATATTATCGATCCTGTCACAAAACGGACAAAAGTCAGGATGGTAGATACTCAGTCCGAGTACTATCAGATCTCCAGGCGATATATGCTGCGCCTCACTAAGGAAGATTTCGAGGATCCGCATGAACTCGCCAAATATGCAGCCACTGCCGGAATCAGTCTGGAAGCCTTCCGAAAGCGGTTTTATTATATTGCTGAAAGTGATGTCTGGACTATGCCCGATTTGAATCCTGGTAAATTCCCCAGAAAAAATCATCATCATGAAACTCCAGAAGTTACTCTGGATGAGAGTACGGAAAAACTACCTGCTGAAAAATCCCATCACGAGACTGGAAAAGGGAAAAGATCCAAATAAGAAATTGAAATACTCCAAATGGTTATTAAAAAGGCGATCGACGATCGCCTTTTTTTAATTGCTGATTGAAAATAGATCTAGTTCAGAAGCAGTAATGAATGAAAAAATTTCTAACGATAGAGGCGGAATTGATCCCCCAAATAGAGTTTACGGGCTTCCGGGTCGTTGGCCAGGGCTTCACTGTTACCTTCTTTTAAAATCTTACCTTCGAATAACAAATAAGAATGGTCGGTGATAGAAAGCGTTTCATGGACATTGTGATCAGTGATCAAGACCCCGATATTTCTCTCTTTAAGGTTTCTCACAATATTCTGGATATCCTGCACGGCAATGGGATCGACACCGGCGAAAGGTTCATCCAACAAAATAAATTTAGGCTGGGTGACCAGGGTCCTGGCGATTTCGGTACGCCGCCTTTCCCCGCCTGAGAGATTATACCCTTTATTTCCAGCGATATGCTCAATCCCCAGTTCCTGCATTAATTTCTGCGCCCTTTTTTTTCTTTCAATCCGGGAAATACCCAATACTTCCATGATTGCCAATAAATTTTCCTCTACTGTTAATTTCCGGAAAATTGAGGCTTCCTGCGGAAGGTAGGAAATGCCCCGACGAGCCCTTTTATACATGGGGAGCCGAGTGATTTCCTCCTCATCCAGAAATATTTTACCTGAGTTGGGGCGGATGAGACCGGTAATCATATAAAAAGAGGTGGTTTTTCCAGCACCATTAGGACCAAGCAGCCCAACGATCTCCCCCTGTTTTACTTTCAAGCTCACCCTGTCCACTACCTTTCGCTTGCCGTAGATTTTAACCAAAGTCTCGGTATACAGCAGAGCATTTCCATTGGATGAAGGGGTATCTTTCACATTTCACTCCTGCAAAATTTTACCTTTATAGTCCTGCGGATAATATATCCCCTGGGCACCACCGATTACCGCGATGCTATCCAGTTCATTTTCCCAAAGAAAAGCTTTAATGGTATCAGCCGATGCCACGTTGATTCCACGATCTTCAGTCTTTTCCTTTAAATGATAATAACTTCGGGCATTAGAAATGGCATGAATTTCCTTTATTTTCCGATCGGAAATAAAAATAACTATTTCCCGCCCTTCCAGCCGGTCTTCTTTATTTAACAGCGAATCTAAAGTGGAAACGGCCTGGGCTTTTCCGGTAACAACAATTCTTTCCAATTCACGGTCTTTCAAAATCAGCTGCATCTCATCGCCGGTGATTTTATTATTCTCCTGGGTAGCCACCGGATTACTTTTCAGAAAGATTATATCCTGATCCAGTTGATAGACAGCAGAATCGCAAGTGGCCAGGAGATTTTTCTGGAGAATGCGAACTGAATCATTGGCAATTGCCTGGCGGTTTGAAGCAAACTGATATTCCATCTGCCGGCTGTAAATGTGAATGGTATCGCTGGAGGTACTATCAATCCTCCAGAAATGGGCCTTTTCTTTCACATAACTAAAATTTTTTTCGGGAAGATATTCTCCCTGATCAGCAGTGATGAAGGCCTGGTTTTCCCTATCATGCAAAAACAGATTACCGGTGGCCCGGATATGATCGTTTTTATAACTGTATTCCAAATAATCAGATTTCATTTCCTGGGCCGGCCGGAATACTCGCACCTCTCCTTCGGCCACCGCAATCTTACTTTCCTCAAAATAACGGGCTTCTCTGGCCAGCAAGGTATCCTTTCCGCGATACATCCGGATTTTTCCCATTAAGTGAAGAATTTTATTGGTCTCATCATAGATTGCGCGGTCGCAAAATAATTCCAGAGTATCCTGACGGGCATGAACATTACCTTCTAAAATCTTTAGAGGTAATCCATTTTCCAGGTAACCACGGGATAAATCGGCATGCAGCAGTTCTAACCTGGAAACATCAATCGCCCGGGACCTTTCTTGTGAAAGGCTCTCGAACAGCAGAATACTAAACAACGAAAGACTCAGCCAAAAAATATTTTTATTGGAAATCATTGACCAATCATAAACTATTTTTCCAGGGGAATTAATCGCCGAGAGTATCCCCGGGCATTTTTGATTTCATAATTAGTTAAATCCGGATCGGAGACAAAGGAATCACCAAGGAGCGTGTCAACCTGGGTGGAAAAGCGAACTACAACTTCGCTGATTATTTTCTGCTTCTCATTGTCCCACCGGAGTTCCCGGGTCTCCAGAACCACTCCACTATCGGAAACAACTTTGACTTCTCCATAGGCGATCAGATTATTTGTCTGGCTAAAAACAATTCCCGAATCGGCAGTTAAGGTAGAGTTATGAATCCCATTTCTATCAAAAAAATCGGCATGGATGCTATCCCGCATAAAAGTCTTGCCCTGCTCGCTGTAAAAAGCAATATACCCCGCCCAGACTTCGGCAAATTTCTTACCATCCTTGGTCATTGTTATGACCGATTTCCAACTTTCCTGATCAGGAATTCTGGCCTGGTCCAGGGAACTGGTTGACTGCTCTTCCTCAATTTTTGTGCAACTGACCAGCAACATGGCAGACAATAAAATAATCAAGCTGATTTTTAAGGTCATTTATTAACTCTCAGATTTATACCGGAACACTGACAATCTATATATCTCGATTCTGCCGGATAGTTTCGTTTAATTTGTGATTTTCATTATTAAAAAATACCAGCCCTCATAATGTCATGCAGGTGAATCACTCCACACAGTTTTTTATGTTCGTCAATGACCGGCATAGCAATAATTCGATACTCTTCCATCTTTCGATATGCGGTATAAGCAAGGGTATTGATGGTAATGATTTTAGGCGTCCGATTCATCACTTCACTGACCGGGATGTCGAAAAAGTGCTCGGTGCGTTCCACCAGGCGGTTCAAATCTCCGGTAGTCATCAGTCCCAGAATATGCATTCCCTGGTCAACCACCATACAGATCCCCCTTTTTGCGGCCATTTCCAGGACCGCTTTCTTCATTTTTGCTTCAATGGTTACCGATGGGATCTGCGCTCCTTTTTCCATGATATCATCCACTCGCATCAATAACCGTTTACCCAGACTGCCCGCCGGGTGAAGAAAGGCGAAGTCCTCCCGGCTGAATCCCCTTTTTTCCAGCAAGGCAATTGCCAGTGCATCACCCAGGACCGTCATAGCAGTGGTACTGGAAGTGGGGGCCAGATCATGTGGACAAGCTTCTTCTTTCACCCCAATATTTAAGACTATCTGGCTGTGTTTCGCCAGAACCGATTCAGGGTTGGAGGTGATGGAAATGATCGGAACATTTAATTTTCTAAAAACCGGTAGAAGATAGTTCAATTCCTCAGTGTTACCACTTTTCGATAAGCAGATAATCACATCATCTTTATGAACAATGCCCAGATCACCATGAATCCCTTCCGACGCATGCAGAAAGTAAGAAACGGTCCCGGTAGAAGCCAAAGTGGCGGCCAATTTCCTGCCTATGGCCCCTGATTTTCCCAGACCGGTGATGATTACCCGTCCATGACACACTAAAATCAATTCTACCGCTTTCTCAAAATTCTCATCAATGTAAGATCGGAGGATTTTAATGGCCTCTAATTCCTGATCAATCACTCGATAGGCAATCTGCAAGGTACTCTGGCTGGAAAAAGATTCATTCATTTTATAGACTCCCCCGATGATAATGACAAAAAACGATTAAATTTCTCAATATATATGATCGATGAATTACTTTTTTTTCGAACTCTTATAATTTTTCAATTGCCTGTTGCAAAAGATTCTGGACCTGGAGAATGATTTCAACTACCTCTCTCACCGCTCCATCTCCACCGGATTTGTGGGTTATATAATGGGCATTTTTCTTGGTAAGCTGCGAGGCATTCTGAACGGCCACTGCCAGACCCACCTCCCGCATCACCGGGATATCGGGATAGTCATCGCCAATAAAACAGAATTCTTCCGCAGCCAAATTCAAAGAATTCCTTAATTTATCAAAGGCCGGCAGTTTTTTGTCTTTGCCCAGCAGCAGGTGATTAATCTGGAGTTCAGCAGCCCGGGTCCGGATAGTGCCGCTCTCCCGCAGGGAAATAATTCCGGTTTGTAAACCGCTAAGCCTAGCCAGCCGGATACCCAATCCATCGTGAGCATTGAAATGTTTTATCTCCAGCCCATTGCTGTCATAGACAATATCTCCGCGAGTTAACACTCCATCCACATCCATTAAAATTACTTTTATTTTTCTGGCCCGCTTCTGTAGCTCTTTAGATATTTTCATTCTCAGTTCCTTTTTCCAAATTATTTCAACTTTGCTACTACTGCATGCAATTCCAGCAATTGGTTGACTGCTGCCGGGAAAGCTGCCAGTGACAATTGTGAAGCGGCATCACTCAGGGCATTCGCCGGATCGGGATGTACTTCCATGAATATGCCGGAAAGGGCAGCAGTAGCCAGAGCCGCCCGGGCCATTGGCAAAATAAATTCTGGTTGTCCCCCGCTGGCTGTTCCCAGACCACCTGGCAGCTGCAGACTGTGGGTGGCATCATAAATCACCGGATAACCAATGTGGTCCATGATGACCAGAGCTCGCATATCAACCACCAAATTGCGATATCCAAAGGTGGTTCCACGTTCAGTAAGTAAGATATTCTCATTTCCTGTACTGCTTACTTTTTTAGCTGCCTGCGCCATATCTTCTGGTGCCAAAAATTGACCTTTTTTAATATTTACAGCTTTCTGGCTGCGTCCGGCCGCCAGCAGAAGGTCAGTCTGTCGGCATAAAAACGCCGGAATTTGTAAAACATCCACTACTTGTGCGACTATTGGGATCTCCAGCTCAGAATGGACATCGGTAAGGATCGGAATTTCCAAATCCTGCCGAACTTTTTCCAGCACTCCAATGGCGTCCTCAAAAGCCAGACCGGTGAAACCGTTCACCGAAGTGCGATTGGCTTTACGGTAAGAAGATTTGAAAATAAACTGAAAGGGAGATTTTTCTGCCAGCTTTTTAATGGATTCAGCCGTTTGCATGATCATCTTTTCATTTTCGATAACACAGGGGCCAGCAATGATTGTCAAAGGTTGATCTTTAGCAATAATATATTTTCCAATTTTAACCATAATCCGCGGTATTCCTTTTCTTTCCTTATCAAATCGTAAATTTATGACGGATCCGTTGAAAAATGTTTATTCTTTTCCCTGTTCCAGGATATCATCTTTAATCTTTTCCTGGGCTTTCCGTCTTTCTTTAAATTGAGTATACCATTCTTCGCGGTCTTCTTCCTTCCAGCTCCCCGGAAGTAAAAATTCCAGCATGTCGCCAGTAGGGAGAAGAAAATCGTTTTTAAATGAAAACCAGACCAGGCTATTGTTACAGAAAAGACAATAATATTTTTTTTGCTGCTCCAGGGTTTCCAGAACCGTTCCGGCGGTCCAGCAGTGATCACACATATGATCACTGAAACGGAAAGATTGGCCATCAGGCAGCAGCAATACATCCTGTGATGCATCAATATTTACAAAATCTATTTCAGAAAAATTATTAATTTTAACAGTGGTCATTTTTCGTCCTTAACCATTCTGCTGATTTTTAGAACAAAATTCTAATGCTGCTTTCACGAAACTGACAAAAAGCGGGTGAGGCTGGGTGATACGGCTTTTTAATTCCGGATGAAATTGACAGCCCAGAAAATAGGGGTGATTCTCGATCTCAATCATTTCCACCAGATTACCATCAGGAGAAAGGCCGCTTAAAACCATTCCATTCTCCTGTAAAATCCGGCGGTAATCATTATTCACCTCATAACGGTGCCGGTGACGCTCATTGATATAATTAGTCTGATAGGCCTGGAAGCTTCTGGTCTGGTCTTTCAAAATGCAGGGATAGGCACCCAGACGCATGGTACCGCCCAGGTCTTTAATATTTTTCTGTGATTCCATGATATGAATTACCGGATGGGGAGTAGCCGGATCAAATTCAATGCTGTTGGCATCTTTAAGATTACAACTGTTCCTGGCAAATTCAATTACCGCACATTGCAATCCCAGGCAGATCCCAAAAAAGGGCACTTTATTTTCACGGGAATATTTGATGGCCGTAAGCTTTCCTTCAATACCGCGATTTCCGAAACCACCAGGGATAAGTATACCACAGACATCTGAAAAATATTTCGCTGGTCCATCCTTTTCCACTTCCTCGGAATCCACCCATTTTAATGTTACCCTGGTATTATTGGCTACCGCAGCGTGCACAAATGATTCAGTGATACTCTTGTAAGCATCTTTCAATTTGATATATTTGCCACAGATGGCAATTTTTATTTTACTCTGAGGATCCTTTATTTTTTTAACAATATTCTGCAATTGATTCAGATTGGCCGGGTCGGTTTTCAGATTCATGAGACCCATCACTTTACTATCCAGCTGTTGATCTGCAAAACGAAGCGGGACTTCATAAATAGTGGATACATCAATGGCTTCAATCACCCGCTCCGGCCGGACATTACAGAATAAGGCAATTTTTTCCTTCAGGCTTTTATTGAGATGACGATCCGAACGGCAGATTAAGAAGTCGGGTTGAATTCCAATTTCCCGCAATCGCATTACCGAGTGCTGGGTGGGCTTGGTTTTTGGTTCACCGGCAGATTCAATAAATGGAACCAGGGTCAAATGCATATTGCTGGTGTTGCCAATACCAGCCTCCAGACAAAATTGCCGGATGGCTTCAAGAAAAGGCTGGCTTTCAATATCACCAACCGTTCCCCCAACTTCAATGATCACCACCTCAGCGTCGGTTTCCCGGGCGAGCACAATAATCCGCTGTTTGATCTCATCGGTAATATGCGGGATCACCTGCACAGTAGCCCCCAGATAATCTCCCCGCCGTTCTTTGGAAATCACAGTATTATAGATTTGTCCGGTGGTTACATTATTCATCCTGGACATATTCTCAGCAATGAACCGTTCGTAATGGCCTAGATCGAGATCGGTTTCCGATCCATCATCCGTTACATATACTTCCCCATGCTGAAAGGGGCTCATGGTACCGGGATCGACATTTAAATAGGGATCCATTTTCATAATGGTCACTTTTAAACCACGTGATTTCAGCAAAAATCCAAGCGAGGCACAGGCAATTCCTTTTCCCAATGAGGAAACGACCCCACCGGTAACAAAGATAAATCTGGTTTTTTCTGGAATTTTTTTTGTCAATTCTCATTCCTTTTTTTAAGCATTTCCTCCACCCGTGAAACGTCATCAGGGGTATCCACCCCAAAAGAAGGGGAGGAAGTTGGAATTATTTTAATTTTAAATCCTTTACTCAAAATTCTTAATTGCTCCAATTTTTCAGCTTTTTCCAGCGGAGACGGACTCCAATTCAGAAATTCCATCAGAAATTTTTTACGATAGATATAAACTCCCAGATGCTGAAATAGTCCGGGAGTGGGCGAAAAATCAAGGTCACGAAAAAAAGGAATAGGCAGGCGGCTGAAGTACAGCGCATCATTATTTTCATCGGTGAGGACCTTCACAACATTGGGATCTTTCCAGACTTTTTCTTTCTCCAATGGAAAACCAAGAGTAGCCACATTCAAGTGGGGGTTTAACTGCAGTGCCTTAACCGCCTGCGCCACCGCCCGGGTATCTATCAAGGGTTCGTCACCCTGTAAATTTACGATGATCTCACAATCCAGGCTACTGGCCACCCAGCCGACCCTATCACTTCCGGATGGTAAATCTACCGGGGTCATTACTGCTTCACCACCAGTCTGCCCGACGACTTTAAAGATCCGGTCATCATCGGTTGCAACGATTACCCGGTCTATACCGGGAATCTCCCTGGCCCGTTGCCATACATGAACGATGAGAGGTTGTCCGGCCAGTTTAATTAAAGGTTTTCCCGGAAACCGTTTCGAACCATACCTGGCCGGGATAATCACCACCGTTTGATTTGCCGATTTTTTCTCAATCATTCTTAACTGTCCAATCCTTTACTATTAATGGACATGACCAACATCTCGTTCCTGCCAATTTGATTTTCAGTAAAACAATTCTTTAAGATAAAGTATTCAACAAGTTACTATTTATATAAATCCCAATAATATCCGGCAAAATTTAGAGATAATAAATAAAATTTTTCGTTTTCCAGTCTGGAATGGAACCATGAGATTTTCAGAATTTCTGAGCAAAATCAATGAGCGGCAATCAATCTGAGTGCCTGGCTAAAATAAAAAATTACTGGAGAAAAAACAATGATTAAAAGTAATGTACGTTCTTGAGAATTCAATCGAAATATACAGTTCTTTGAAATACGGCAGGTGTAAGATCCGGCCGCTGGTGAAGAAGATTCAGTTCTCACCTGAGGTTTCGGTTTGGTTTATTATTTAATCATGTCAGGAAGAAATATCAACTACCGGACTGATCAGAAATATAAGAGCAGAAATAAGGAATTAACAGGATGGTAAAGAAACAACAAGATATTTCCGGATTGAAATTCCGGAAAATGGACAGATGGAGTTTTATTGATGTTCTTTACACCGGCCAAAGATTTGCAACTGGTGACGGATCATTACCATATTGTATTTTTTGCAGATTTTTTGCTGACTATCTTCGATCAGCTGATCACTAAACTCGATCACTTTACCGCACTCCACACAGATCAAATGATCGTGATGCGGCACATTAAAAGCCAGCTCATAGCTGGCAAAATCATTCCCCAAATTTTCTTTTGTAATAATCCCGATCTGCGAGAGCAAATCCAAGGTCCGATAGACGGTAGCTCGGGAAATATGTCGATGGTGCTTTCGGATATGGTTAAACAACTTCTCCGCGTCAAAATGATCGGCAAATTGGAATATTTCTTCCAAAATAGTCAATCGTTCATTGGTAAAGCGCAGATTATTTTCCTTAAGAAATTGACGCAACTGATAAAGGGCTGTTTGAAAATCTAACATGGAGGCAGGCTCATTCTGAGAAAAAATAAAAGCAGTGGCAAAAGAGGAAGTTATTTTTACTCAAATTCAATATCGTTAAAATAATAATCGGAAGGATTTACGCTTTTACCATGGTAATGGACTTCATAATGAAGGTGGGGGGCAGTTGAGATTCCACTATTTCCGACCTCACCAATCTTATCTCCCCGCTTCACGAACTGGCCGCGTCGGACATAAATTTTCTGAAGATGTCCATATTTGGTTTCAAAACCGTATTTATGGTTAATGGAGATAAAATTGCCATATCCTCCGTTAGTCCCGGTGAAAGTAATATAACCATCCCCCGAAGCCAGCACCGGGGTGCCACGGTTGGCAGCAATGTCAATTCCATTATGGTCAGTAATTCTTTTATAAATAGGATGTCGCCTTTTACCGAATCCATCGGTAATACGGCCATTCAGAACCGGTTTAATGGCTGGTAAATACTGCAGGGAATCTTCTTTCCGATCCATGGTAGAGATCAATTTTTGGAAGCTCTCGCTTTCCAATTTTATTTCTCTTTCCAAACGGGCCAAGGTGCTTTGATTATTTAAAATAACCGACTGTAATTTCAGATCCTCGATCGCTATCGCGGAAGTTTTTGACAGGTCAGATCCTCCAATTCCCACCTGGCGGACATCATCTTCGATGGGAGAAAGATCGAGCCGGGAACGGATTTGATCATCCAGTATTTCAATCTGATCGATATGGTTGCGAATAGTCAGGATTTTATCGCCCATAATTTTCAACTGCTGCTGCAAGGTCCCATTTTCGGCCTGAAGTTGAGTAATTTGAGAATTGTGATTGAATTTAACGCCGAGGTCAATGGCGAGTTTAAGTGATACTCCGATAAGAAGGAAGAGGACAAAAATAACTAAAACAAACTTGGTGACGGAGATTTTAAATTGCTTAACAACTGTACTACGGGGATCAATAAAAATGAAATGTGGCTTATCATTCATCTTTCATTTTCCTGTAGGAAGACCGGTAACAACAATAAAAATAAAAATATTTGTGATTTTTGTCAACATTTAATAAATAAAGTTTTTTAAGATAATCATACTTCCCTATATTTTACAAGAATCTTTTCAAATATTTTTATTTTTATGGTCTACTTTAACTATCGACTGTTTTTATAAATTTTTTAGAAAAAAAATAACAGATCGCATTTTTATTTGTCAGGAAACAACCAATTTAGATGAAATTCATTGTAATTATTGAAGTTAGAAGAATAAGCAAAATGACTATAATGTATAAATTTTATATTAAATTGATTTAAATCCACCTTTCCTTGGTAGAAAAACAAAAAAAATTCCCTTAAAGGGAAAAAATCACTATAGAAAAAAATTAAAAATTCACCTGATACGGTTATTAACGGAATAGAGCTTTGATGCTACCCCAGCTTCGAGAGATGCTGGAGATATTCGGGATTACCGGCAGGGTATCGGTGTAATGATAACTTCCATCGTTATTCACGATTTTTAAGCGATAATAGAAAATACTATTAGTAAAACCCAATTTATTATCTTCAAAACGATACTGAAATCCCGGACCACGCGCGGTAACTTCTCCGATATCGAAAAAATGGGAGTTATCGGTCGATCTTTCCACCACAAACTTTACCACTTCATCCTCCTGTGAAGTTTTCCACTGCAGGATGATTTTACTTTGCTCGGGCTCGGCTTTCCATTCAATAATAACCGCATTAGCCCACAGTAAAGTGGTAAAAACAGTGAGAAATATTAAGCTAAAGAATGATTTCATAAATGACTAAGTTTGAACGATATAATATAATACTTTTTTTATAAAAATCAAGTTGCAAGTTAATATTTCTTCAAATTTCACTTTAAAGAATCCTTACAGTAAAATCCGCCGGTTAGAATGGACAATTATGGTTCATCTGAGGTATAATCCCCTCACACTTATTTTCTCCCAAGCTATTCAACATCATCTGACTTATAGAAGCCGGGTAACTAAAATTCATAACCAATCGAAAAATAGATGATATCGCGGATATTGGTCAGTTTGCCGTACATGATTTGTATGGGACCAATGAGGGAATTGATCGCCAGATAGACACTCCAGCTAGTGAGAAAATCTGATTTTTTAATAAGATCTTCTGATGATTCCCAGGTTGCTCCCAGATTGAAATTTGCTCCCAGATACATGTCAACGGGCAGGTCCCAGGAAAATGCGTAACGCAGTTCATTCTGCCAGGAGGCAATTTGCCGGCCGAATTTTTCTCTTTCATACAAACCCGGAAAATCAGCTATCCCGCCGAGGGTAAAAAATTCCGAAAAAGGTACGGTAAGGTCACCGCTGCCAGCCGTAGCCCTAGTCCGGTAATTCAACGAATTATGTAGTGGATAAAAACTTTCCAGGCCGA
This sequence comes from Caldithrix sp. RBG_13_44_9, assembly GCA_001771055.1. Taxonomy (GTDB): domain Bacteria; phylum Calditrichota; class Calditrichia; order RBG-13-44-9; family RBG-13-44-9; genus RQOF01. Next base: position 11,551 of record MESS01000079.1, on the reverse strand, counting down.
TATAAAAACGGGTGAAAGAGCTGGATCCACCAAGTATTTTTTTATTTCCCGTTTCCCAGAACCAGCGGTTATAAATTCCTTTATTCGGGAAAGGCAGTTTATCCCTTTTATCCACTACCGAGCGAATGGTAAAAGAACGAATTTTATAATTATCATCATAAGGAAAAATAAAATTTTCAGAAAAAATACTGATATTGTCCCAGCGAAATTCTGCACTGATTGATCCCAGGCGGGCAATTTGCTGTCCCAATACGAAATTCAGACCACGCCGGATGGTCAAATAATCATCAGTTTTGGAATATTGCTGGTAATAGCGATCCCACCTTTCCTGATAATAAAGAGAAAACCGATAAGTAAGATAGGTTTTTAATAAGCGGACGCTGTACAGTTTAAATTCCGCTGCTTTCTCCAGATCACCAATCAATCCAAATAAAGAGGCTTTTATTTCCCGGCCGAAAAGATTATCCTCCGCCAACTCCATAAAGGCCTTGGCCTTTCTTTCAAGTGAGGCATTGAGCCCCACCCGCAGCAGCAGATATTTTTTTTCTTTAACTCTAAAGATGATAGAATTGGCCGAATCATTTCGAACAACATTAAGAGTTACCCGGTCGAATAAACCGGTGCTATAGATGTTTTGCAGGCTTTCAATCGCTTCCCAGGAACGGAAAGGTCTACCCTCTTTCAGTAAAAGTTCTCGAAGAATAATTCCGTCTTTGGTGATGAGGTTGCCGGTGATTTCAATTTTTTCAATATAACCTTCATCAATTCTAACCTGTAAAGTTCTCAAGCCAGGTTGATAGGAAATATCGACCACCCGGGCCAGCGAATAACCGGAGGCAAATAAAGTATTCAACAGAGCATCAACCTGCATGAACAATTGGTTGTAATTCAATGGCCGGTTCAGATTGCTCAGATATCCTTCATAAAAGAGGGAATCCGGATTGATATGATTGGTCTTTATGATGAGCCGATGTATCAATGGATTTTCCCTGACAACATACTGCAAGGAAAGTGATGATGCTGTTCCCTTTAAAAAAGCATAAGTATTTTCAAGAAACCCGGCCCGATACAGGTAAGTCAGATCCTCATATATATCATAGAGCCGCAGGTCCTGCCCTTCTTTAACCACCAGGGACTTTTTCAAACTGTCTGCCAAGACCGAATCCATACCAGAAATAGCAATACTGCTGATTTTTCCAAAGCGATAGTTTTCCCCCCAGAAATTTTCCTGAATCATCTTAATGGCCTGCTGAATGGAATCAATCATCTGAATAGTAGAATGATATCCCAGCAGAATCAGTGAATCGATCTCGGCAAAATCATTCGATCCATAGTTGTCCACGGCAGGTGAAATTAAGATATCGGCCAGGGAACGGCTTTGCTGGGTTGGTTCTTGAATCATGATGGTGGTTACCTGATCGGCAATTTGCCAGGGAGATTTCATTTGCTCTCCGGTCCGCAGCGGAGCTGTTGCATCCACCGCAATAGTCAAATTGGCACCATTTTCGATAGCGACGTCCACCGGAAGGTTATCGCGGATCCCCCCATCGGCTAACCACATGCCATCCCATTCCACCGGTGCAAATAACAGGGGTACAGCCATACTTCCACTGATCGCCTCGGCCAGGTCTCCGTGATCCAGTACAACTCTTTTGCCGCTGAGCAGATCAGTGGCCACCGCCCGGAAAGGGATGCGGAGATTATCAAAATCGTTGGCCGATTGAAAATTCGCATTCAGCAGACGGGCATAAATAATATCAAATATTTTTTGACCGGGAGAGAGGGCAGGCGGGATATAAGGGAAACCTTTGTCGAATCGCAGCTCCAGCAAATGTTTGCGGGGAGAGGTCTTCTGGGACCAGAACAGATGAGTACGCTGGGTCTGGTCACTGAATAAATTTTGCCAGTCAATCTCCCGGAATATTTGAATCAGATCTTCGGCCCGATAACCTGCGGCATAAAATCCACCGATAACACTGCCAATGCTGCTGCCAACGATCAGATTAAGCGGAATTTGATGTTCTTCCAAAGCCTGAAGTACTCCCAGGTGGACCAATCCCCGGGCTCCACCACCGCTCAGTACCAGCGCTATTTTCAATGACCTGGGCGAATGATAAGTCAGATTATTCAGGCGGTAAGCACTGGAAGTGTCGGTAGGCAAAAAAATATTCTCTTCGAAATAGGTCTCCTGGCTCTGCAGAGGATGACAAATAATAAACAGACTACAGAACGCCAGCCGATAGAGATAATGAATCATTGGAAACCATGTTCTTTAGCAATCAGAGTAAAAATTACGACCATTTCCGGATAAAGCCAAGAGCTGATTTTCGGGAACTGGATGGTTCATTGAGTGATATTGGGCTGCCGGGAAAGGAATTCAAAATAAGATTTAATAAACTCACGATATTCTGCAGAGTAGCCCTCTTCCAGAGCATTCATGAGCTCTTTACGGAGACGATCTTCTTTTAGAATCCACTCTTTTTTTAATTCCGGGGGCGACTTAACCAGCTGGATCTTTTCCCGTTCGGCCTCCCTTTTCTTTGAATACTCTTTCTCCCGCACCGATTTCTGGGCGTCCAGCAGCCGGGAAAGTATTCTTTCCTGTCTTTCAATAACCTTGCGGTCCATATTCTGGGCCTGCAGCTGCCGGATCACCTCCTCCATTTCTTCACCCAGCTCGTCCATCCGGCCAAGAACATCACGTCTGGAGCCGGCTTCGTCGGAAAGCTGTTCAAGAGAATTTTTAATCATTCCCTGCTGGGCAGCCAAGCGTGCCAAATCATCGGCTGATAACTGGATCCGGCCTTGCTGACCGGCCTGAAATAAGGACATGCTTTCCTGATTTAACTGCCCCTGCATTCCGGACATTTTCTGCAGCTGTTCCAGGAATTGTTCCATTCCGGAAGCAGAGGACGATTGGGACAACTGATCCATGCTGCTCTGCATGGACAGGAGAGATTGGTTCAGACCGGCCATGGCATTTTTCTGCTGGCCTGAAGCCTGGCGTGGATTCCTGTTCTCCAGCTGAGAAACAGCTTCGCTCATACTTGATAAAACCTTAGACATGCTCTGACTGAGGTCGGAAGGCAGAAAAAAGGTTTTGTGAGATATTTCCATTACCTGGGATATTATCTGTCCAGTATTGCCAATCAAGCGCGCCTGTTGTCTGGCAATATCATTAATCTGAGGTGAAGCCGGATTTAAATTTTCTGCCCGTAGAGAAAGATTTTCCTGGGCAAAGGAGGTACTGAGCATATCCTGCATCACTTTCTGCATCTCGGCGGTAACCTCATTCTTCTGAGCCTGCAGCATATCCTGCTTGGCCTTTTGCAGCATGCTTTGAATCATTTCAAAATTGCTTTTCAGATTTTGACCCTGTTCAGATGCAGAGGATTGCATCTTCCCTTCCAGGAGCTGCTGCATTTCCTTAAGCTGCGACTGCATTTCCTGCGATTCCATAAAGCTGCCGGTCTGATCCAGCATCTCCGAACGCTGGTCCATCATACTTTCATAATCTTCAGCGGTCTGCTCCAATTTTTCTGTCAGAAAATCGTAATTCTGAGTAATATTTTCTTCCATCTTTTCCAACCGCTGGAAATTATCATCACTTAAGTTCTGCTCCTCGACTTTCTCATTCACCTGAGACTGATCCTGAGTCAGTTGTTCAGCCAATTTGACCAATTGATCCATCTGCTGTTCCAATTGCAACTGTTTGAATAATTCAAATAATCTTTCAATATTATTTTCAAATTGTTCTGCCGAAAATTGAAATTGCTCCATCGCTTTCTGCAGTTGGGCCATATCCAGTTTTTCCAGAGCCTGCTGTAAATTTTTCATAGCTTCCTGAATTTCCGGAGGGGCCAATTCCTGAAACATTTTTTGCAGTTCAAAATATTTTTCCAGCGTTTCCTTGCTCAAAAAATCTTTTTGTCCCATCTCCTGAACCAGAGACTCCATATCTTTTTGAATCTGTAATAACTTTTCCGAAATTTCCTGCTGACGATCCAGCTGCTTTTTTATTTCCTGCTGCTGTTCCCAATTCAACTGAGTCTCTTTTTTCAATTCCCGGTTTATCTCTTCCAGTTTCTCCTTTAAATCTTCCGATTCTCTGGCAACATCCTCCAACTTCTCCAGCTGTTCTTCCTGGGCACTTTCACTGCGGGTCAAGATTTCCAGTAACGAAGGCAGGCGGATAGTAAAAGTAGGTGTGGTGAATGATTTGGGTCCGCTTACCCGGTCATTATCGAACACCTGGGCATGATACTGGATATAATCATCCGGGATCAGATAGAAAGGTGTCAAATCCCAGTTGAATTCACTGACCGCCCGCCCCTTTTCCTGCAATTGAAACGGGACTTCCATTTCGAAGTCAGCACTATCACCTGCTGATCCCTGGCGAAAAATCTTTCCCTTTATCCATAATTTGGAAAAACCAAAATCATCCTGCAGCTCTATCAACACCGGCAGATTCAGATTATCCTGCAGATCGACATCGGCAGCCGGCAGTTTAAATTCGGCATATGGCATTTCATCGGGTAACAGATAAATACCATAGATTACCGGATCAGCATTGGTAATAGATTCTTCGTCACTGAGCAGAATATAGTAATTCAGATTTTTATGGACCGAAAATGAGAGATTGGCAGTATGTCCGCTTACTTTCAGGGACAGTTTGGTCGAATCAGAAAAAACCGCCACCGCAGAGGAAAGCTGTTTATCCGATTCCAACGATAAAAAAACCTGGCTGCCGTCCAGGGCGGTAATTTCCCCCTGGTTGGGGTCCAGCAGAACCGGCTTCAAACCAGTGTAAGCGGGTGGAATAATCTTAATCTGCATGGCACGAAGGAGGGGCCTTTCCTGCACCTCCACCCGGGCTTTTTCTGACACCGCACTTTTATTTCGGAATTTTGCTTGATTCAATTCTGCCAAAAAATAATAATCAAAAGAACCTGTCACATGAGCTATCTGGTAAGAAAAATGTCCAGAAGCTGCGGTCGAAAGGTTAATTTTATTTACTTTCTTCTCCCGCTCAGCAAAATCATCCACCGCCATTTCCTCAATAACGAGGAATAGTTGGTCGGGTATTACTCCGCGTGAAGAACCGGAAAGAGTAACTGCTTCATTTTTAAGCACTTTCAAAAAACCGGAGTCATTATGGACTGTTACCGGGAAAGGATTGATAAAATTTTTCCAGGGCAGAATAATTTTCTGCAAGGCGGTTCCAATCGAAGCCGGAAAAAGAAAATAGACCACCACCAAGAGTACAAATGGCAGCAGTACCAACCGTAATTGAGGGACAATAGATCTTGGCAGCCGTTGATCGGCAAAGGAAAATCCGGTGATTCGTTGATATAGCTGTTCCAGCGCCATTTTTTTTATGACCGCTGAGCCCGAACTTCCCTTATCATGAAATATTTGCAAGTAATTGATTACGGCATCCCGAATTGCCGGATCGGTATTTCCCACTTCCCGGGCACTCAGAAATATCTTCAGTTGGGTTGGATCAAATATCTCTTTCAGCGCCGGATAAACTTTTAAAATAAAAAAAATCGCCGAGCCGGCCAGAAAGAGAGTAAAAGAAGACAACCGCACTATCGGGGTGACAGAAAATAATAGATTGATCAGCAGCAGGAATGCCAGATACAGCGAGAGAATCAGGATATATTTCAGGAATAAATTAATGATTTTATAGGCATTGTACCGTCGATGAGTGCGAAGGATTCGCCGGATAACCGAGAAATATTGTTGTTCAAGATAAGGTATGGTCATAAATATTTTAACAACAGTTTTATTCCAATTTTAAAGCTCAAGGAAAAAAGTTTCTATAAGATCTTTCAGTATTTCTGCAAAAAAAGTCAGTTAGTTAAAATCCACAGTAAAATGTTTGTTCCCATTTGCAGTGCGCTTTGCCGGATCTCCGGAGGATCGCCATGGACATCAGGATCCTCACACCCATCACTGATATCAGTATTCCAGGAATAGAAGGCAATCATCCGGCCCTCATAGAACAGAGCAAATCCACCAGGAGGACCGCCATCGTGTTTATGGACTTTGGGTAATCCATTGGGAAACTGATAAAGGATGTGGTAGATGGAATGGGAAAATGGTAATTCCATCCATTCCAATTCCGGAAATACCCGTTTCATTTCCCGCCGCAGAGAAAAATCCATTCCATAATCATCATCGGCCCAGAGAAAACCGCCGCAGATCAGATATTTCCGCAGACGAGTTACCTCTTCTTCGTTGAATTTGATATTACCGTGCCCGGCGATATAGGCAACAGGATAGCGGAAGAAATCCCGATCCATTATCTCTACGGTTGCCTCCCGCTCACTGGTTTGAATATTGGTATTCTGCCGCATATAGTGAAACAGGTTAACAAAAGTCGTGCGATTACCGTACCAGTCACCACCACCTTTGTATTTGATACGGGCCACCGTGATTTCCTGCTGGCTATACAGCAGGCTGTAAAATGATAGTAATACCATCCACCACAATTTAGTTTTCATTTCCAGGCTCTTGATTCCGCTGATCATTCTTACACTTAAAGTACCTAAAAGATTCACCCGCAAAAAATTTAGCTCAGCTACCAGAGGAATCCAATAACAATTATTGGACAACCTTGGTCAATATCAATGGAAAACTGGAATAGCAGGGATGAGGTAATGATCCAGCGAGGAAGACCACTTAAATATGAATGGAGATCTAGTTTAGAAAAAGAGTTTGTTGGCTACAATCACCACCATGGTGACTGATCCGATTGCTTTGATGGAGAGTCCGCCGACTCTTCCCAGCAGAGCTCCCAGAGCAGCATAGGAAGCCTGGCGGATATTTTTTCCCCGTAGAAGTTCAATACTAACGGTACCGACAATCACCCCAATCAATCCGCCCACCACTGCTCCCATAACCGGACTGAAGAAAAAACCGCTGATGCTTCCGCCAATTCCCCCGATGATGGCACCGATAACTCCCCAGCGAGAGGCACCATATTTACGGGCACCAAAGGCAATGATTAAATATTCCAGTAATTCCACTCCAACTGCAATGGCAAAGATGGTGAGTAAAAATCCAAAGGAAAATTCATTAAAACTGGTAACTACTCCATACCAGGTGGTATTCAGGAAAACAATGAAATTTCCCGGTATACTCAAAAAATTCGAAACCAGGCTAAAAGCACAGATGACGACAAAAAAAACTTCAATTACTCCCATAGATATTACAGTTACCCTTAGTAAATTCTTAAGCGGTTTTTGCCTGTTTCTGGGCAAATTCTTTCCGGCTTTTGCGGCTACCCAGACCCATATCTTTTAATATAGAGCGAATGCTGAACCAACCCACCCTGGTATAACCGAATTTACTGCTGTTTAATACTTTTTTAATTTTATAGGCGCTCAGATCCGGATTGCGGGATATGATATTTTTAATTTTATCCTCAATTTTCGCTGCGCCACCTACTGGTTCTTTAGGTTGTTGTCTGGACTCTACTTTCTCAGCAAGCTCCGGCTCTTCTTCTTCCGGTTCAGTCTGAAAAACCGGACGCCTCTGGGTAAAGGTCCCGGCGGGGCCGGCAGTACCAACCGGAGTGCGGCGCACTTCGTCAAATTCCCGGGCTACCGTAGCGGCAGTGGGCCGCAGGACATTATCCTCAAACCGCTTCACGGCTTCATCCACCGTATCATACACATCCAGGATATGATGGAATTCCAGTAATTCAAATATCTCATAAACGTCCGGAATCATGCGGACCAATTTCAAATCACCGGTCTGCTCACGAATCGATTTAATTTCACTGATAAAGATACCCCAACCGGCTGAACTGATGTAATCTACATTACCCAGATCAATAATAATATTATAGCGATTCTGTTTTAATAAATTATGTAAGGTTCGCTCAACTTCAGAGGAAGTGGTCGTATCAATAAATCCACCCACCTTGATGATGGAAACTTGATTTTGACTGCCTCTTACTTCGGTAGATACCTGAATGCCTTCCATTTATATCCTCCAGCTTATTCCAGGAGATTGTGATTATTTATTATGAGTACGAAATTAAAATTCTGATCCAAATATAACAACTATCTTTCCTTTTTATCAGTCTCTTCAGAAATAATATTTACATTATCGTCAGCTTTATTCTCATCTGAAGAAATTTTTACATCAGGCGCAGGGCCGGTATCCAGCGGCTCGAGGTCCTGATCATCAGAAGATATTGATGCACTTTTTTCCTTGCGGCTACTTTTTTTCGATAAAAGAATTTCTTTGGCCTTTCCTGGAAATATCGGAGTGGCAATGTTAAAGATATTTGGTGCCACCTCCTGCTCATCGGAGCGAAATCCCACCATCACTTCGCCATCCAGGGTCAATAGCGGTGTTCCCGGGGGTTTGAGGCGGCGCTTGCCCCCCCGCTGTACAAATTTTTCCCGTTGACGCTGCAAGTTGAGTTTGGCACGCTTGAGCTCTTCATAAATCAGGCGGGGAAGAACTTCCACATATCCGTACTTCTCGGTATTCAACTCATCACTGATCCGTTTCGGTCCGAAGTCCGGATGTTCGCGGATAATATCATATAGTTTAGTCTTGACCTCCACACTCATATGACGCAGGCCCACATTGGTATAACCATGCAGCATTTCCCGCAGATACTCATATCCGCCTTCATCATAGATCTTCTTATATTTGTAATAGGTGGAAGGAGAAACATCCATTTCCTTGCAGGCCTGCAGGATGGTCACATCATTCTTACCGGCCAGTTCAAAGAGATTCTTAAACATGTCTATTTTGACATCCACGGCTTCCATATTTTCTTTGATAGCAACCAGGGTGATATCATCAGTCTGTTCATATCCGCCGGTAAAATTCTGCAGTTCCTGCTTGAGATTATTGACAAACTCAATAACATCCAATGTACCATACTTGCGGATGGCCTCCAGGAATCTTTCATCACCAAACATTTCCCGCTTATGATTCATCGCTTCAGTGATACCATCGGTATAGACAATCAGGATATCATCGGGGTGAAGCCGGATGCGATCCGCCTTGATGGTATTACTGAACAGATGGATATCGGGAAGAGTAATACCGACCGGGAATCCGGGCGGATTCAGGTAATAGGTTTCTTTGGATTTTCCGCGGTACAAAATCATGGGATTATGACCAGCGCTGGAAAAAGAAATCATCCGTTCACGAGAGTCCAGGATAATATAGAAGGCAGTGACAAACATTCCCTTACGGATATCATCGGTGACAAATTCATTGACCTTGGACAGAACTTCAGCGGGATTTTTATTGCCGCGGGCTTCCAGACGGAGAGCGGTACGGATCATGGTCATTACCATTGAACCGGGAACACCCTTCCCGGAAACATCGGCCACACAGATGCCAGTGGTATGCTCATCCACCTCCACGAAATCGAACAAATCTCCGCCTACTTCTTTGGCGGCCTGGTAGTAAGAGGTGATATCATAACCCACCACATTGGGGAAGTCGCTGGGCAGCAGCATTTGTTGAATTTCCTGCGCCACCTGTAATTCCCGCTGGATCCGCTGCTGCTCCATCATATTGGTCTGGGCTTCCCGGAATTTGGTGGTCATTTCATTGAAAGCCTGGGCGATCTCACCCAGCTCATCGCTGGCATCGATATCGAGTTCATCTTCATCCACGGTGCCATGACCCACCTCGCGCACCCAGCCGGCCAGTTTATGAAAGGGATCCATGATGCGGGTGATCAGCACGAAGGCACCCACATTTCCCACGATCAGAATGATGAAAAGCACCGCGACCAAATTGATCCGGGAAAGCTTCGTTTTCCGTTCGATATATTTTTGATTGGCCCATACCTGGGCATAACCGATGGGGGTATCGTTAATTCCTGTCAAAGAAATAGGATGGACGAAAGCATAGATCACGCTGTCCTTATTAAAAGTGTATTGATAAACCAGGGTTGCATCCAGGGTGTCTAAAAATTGCTTAGCAGGGATCTCCAGGGGTTTACCTAACATATCAACCTTCACCGGAAAGGTAGCCAGGGGTCTGGAAGCAGTATCAGTAATCAATACCAGGGAGATCATTTCAGGATTGTTTTCCTTGACCGACTTGGCATTTTCGAACAGAGTAATATCTTTGGAGGCGATATACGGTTCCCAGGATATTTTAGCCAGGTTAGAGCTAAAGGCCTGACCATCCAGATATACCTGGGAAGTGACATTAGAGAGGATACGGGAGTTGAAAAAAATAAAAGATCCAAAAACCAGGACAGTGAGAATAATGGAAGTAACGATATAAAATTTTGTGCGCAGGGTCAGACCTTCCCAGAACACCATGGGTCTGGTACGTTCGACCTTTTCCCGTACTTTGGTGAGCCGTAACTCATTTCCGCGGCTGGTGACATTATACTTAATGTCATCCATCAGCTTGCGCATCATGAAGATACCCAGACCGCCCTTCTTACCGATGGAGACATATTTTTCCAGATCGGGATCCTGCACCTGGCGCGGGTCGAAACTGTGGCCGCTGTCGACGATAACGATGGTCAGACTCATGCGGCGGACAATAGCCCGCACCATGATCTGTCCGTTTTTAATGTCACGATAACCATGGCGGATGATATTGGTACAAGCTTCATCCACTACCAGCTTGAAAGAGTTAATGATTTTATGATCGAAGTTGTGGCGGGCACCAATCTGCTCGATAAAATCCCGTACCTGCCGCAGATAGGGCATCTGGGCGGGAATAATGACTTCTTCTTTTAATACATTCTTAAACATTGGTGACTATTATTTCCGGATATTTTCTTTTCGCTGCTGAACTGTCCCTATTGTTGGGTTCTCTTCAACCGTTCCTCGGCGCTCCGGATATTATCCTGCAGCTTCTTGCTGTAAGGATATTTAGCTTCCAGTTCTTTCCAGATCTCCAGCGCTTCTTTATATTTTCCAGCCAGGAACAAATCCACGCCCTGGATATATTTGCGTTCTGATTCCGGATCCATCACCTGTTCTCCGGCTCCCATTCCGCGTTTGGTCCGTTCCACATAATTTTTCAGGGCCTGGTTGGTGGGATCCATTTTCAGGGCTTCTTCAAACATTTTTAAGGCATCTTCATAGCGTCCTGAATCAAACATTTGTAAGGCCTGAGTGGTATATTGCTGAATTTTTACACGATTTGCAAGGGTATTTATTTCGTCCTTTAGTTGCAAATTTTCCGGAGCCAGGACCAGGGCGTCACTCAAGGTTTGCAAGGCATCTGAATAGTTGCCATTCCGGAATTGTTCCCTGCCACGCTCTACCAGTTTTCTCACCTCTTCCTCCATCCGGCGATTGGTAGCATTAATACCTTGTATTATTGTCGGATCATCCGGGACCAACTGTAGGGCAGAATTGAAATTGTATAAGGCATCAGTAAACTGACTTTTCTCCAGATAAAATTGTCCCTTGCTCACATACTGCTGGACCAGCTCGGCATTGCGTTCCGCCAATCCTTTATCCACCGCATTGACAATGGCCTGCTGTTGTCTATCATCGATCTGTTTTTGAATCATCTTATTGCTGCTATCCAG
>MESS01000078.1:5138-5408 GCA_001771055.1 Caldithrix sp. RBG_13_44_9 | reverse complement strand
AATCCATCCTTCGAGGTGATCTCTCCCCTCCTATCCCGCTCCCAGGTATATCGCATGCTGCCTCTGAATGATGAACAAATCCGGCAGATCGTGGAGCGGGCACTGATAGTAGATGAAATTTTAAAGCAAAAAAATATTCACATTGCCGATTGGCAGGCGGTGTACCGTCTGGCTAATGGTGATGCCCGCCGGGCCCTTAATCTGCTGGAAAAAGCTCTGGATCTGAGCAAGGAACAGCAGGGGAAATATTCTCTGAGTAAAGAAATTTTT
>MESS01000078.1:788-5085 GCA_001771055.1 Caldithrix sp. RBG_13_44_9 | reverse complement strand
TTATGATCTGGCATCAGCCTTTATTAAAAGCCTGCGGGGAAGTGATCCTGATGCGGCAGTCTACTGGATGGCACGGATGCTGGAAGCCGGGGAGGATCCCAAATTTATTGCCCGGCGGATGCTGATCCTGGCTTCCGAAGACATAGGCAATGCCGATCCCTATGCCCTGACCCTGGCCACCAGCTGCTTTACCGCGGTGACCTATGTCGGTCTGCCGGAGGCGAAGATCATTTTATCGCAGGTGGCCTCATATCTGGCAGCGGCGCCCAAAAGCAATGCCGCCATCAATGCCATTAATCGGGCTATTGCTGATCTCAAAGAATTTCCAGATCTGGCAGTTCCGCTGCATCTGCGGAATGCCCCTACCAGCCTGCTGGCAGACCTGGGGTATGGGAAAGATTATCAATATGCCCATGACTTCACCGCTCACTTTGTAAAAGAAAAATATTTACCCCCTGAACTGGAAAATCGCATATATTATCAGCCGGGAGAAGAAGGCGAAGAAATCCGGTTGCTGAATCGCCTGAAAAAATTATGGTACGGCATAAAAAAATATCATGATCATCAAGTGAAGAAAAGATAATCGTGGGCTCTATTAAATCACGTATCGCCCGTTCGCTGGTCAGCTGGAGGATCAAGAAAAATTATCGCCAGCTTGCCAAAAGCGAGGTACATTTTCCGGTCACCGCGGCAGAAGTAAAAAATGTTCTGATCCTTTTACCGTTGAATGGGCTCTACCTGGATTCCGCCATGACCCTGGTGCGCCACCTGCGCCAGCACTTTCAGAAATGGCATTTCATGATTCTGGACCTTGGCAAAATTCCAGCTGATAAGCTGGACCGATTTCAACTTCCCACACCCGATTTTGTTGCCGAGCTGGATAAAAATGATTTTCAACTGGTACTGGACCTTAATTTTGAACATGACCTTCGCATTCATTACCTTATCGGATCGATGAAAATACCTTACCGCCTACACCTGCAATTTTCCGATTCCGCCGTGTACAATATGTTTGCCCAGATAAAGCCTGATAATTTTAAAAGTTTCCATCATGTTTTTGATTATCTTCAGAGCAGTTTTATCGTCTGATCTTTTTTAATAAATTTTATTAAAAGCAGGAGGCTTGTTATGAATTTATTAAAAAGAACCCTGACTGTTTTTTTCCTGATCCTGGTAATCATTATAAGTTCATTTTCTCAGGGTGAAGGTGTTTTAAAAACCATTCCTACTGACCAATATCCGGGCGGTCTGGCCTGGGATGGGCAATATCTCTGGCTGGGTTATCTTGCCAGTTCACAATTGCGAACCATTGATAAAATTGATACCCTGGATGGCCGGATCATCTCTTCCATTCCTGAACCCCGTCCGGAAGCTGGTGCAGAAATTCGAGGCCTGGCCTGGGATGGCAGCCGGCTATGGGTCTACCGCTATCGGTTTGGGTCGAGTACAGCCTCAACCTGGGACTATATCTACAAAATGGATACCACCGGAGTAGTCCTGGATTCCATCCGGAGTCCTTTTGAAGATTACTGTGGTGGCATGACCTTTGGAAATGGAAACCTGTGGATTTCCCAGTATTATTCATCCAGCCCCGGCTTCAATAATGTGATCCATCAGGTGGACACCAGTAGCGGAGCAATACTGCAGACTTTTCCCACCCAGGGTGAGCAGCCGATGGGAGTAGCCTTCGACGGTCTGTTTGTCTGGTGTGCGGAGGATACCGGCTATGGGGCCACCCGCAGAGAGATTTATCAATATGATCCTGCCAACGGAAGTTATACCGGAACTTTTATTGATAATCCGGATGATTCACCACGCGATATGGCCTGGGATGGTTCCTGCCTGTGGCTGGTGGGATATTATACCCGGCTGATCTATAAAATTTCCATCAGCGGCGGAACCCCACACATTCAGTTGTCTGCCAATACCCTGGATTTCGGTCTGGTATCGCTGGGTGATGACAGCACCCAAATATTGACGATATCAAATCCCGGCACCGATACTTTGGAAATTTTATATATGGAAATAGATACATCGGTTTTTTTTATCAGCATTCCTACTTATCCCATGAAAATTGCACCCGGCGAAAACTTGTCCATGGGAGTGAGTTTCGCCCCGTTTGCCGTGGGTGTAGTTTCCGGGACATTGACAATTCAGAGCAATGATCCCCTAGACCCACTCGTCTCGGTAAACCTAACTGGGCAGGGTCAGTATTTTGCACCGACCATCTGGCTGAGCAGTTACTCCCATGATTTTGGAAACGTCTGGGTTGCCAGCGATGGTATTGCCCGCTGGGATCTGCAGATCGCGAATAGCGGAAACCAGTACCTGGAAATCGTAGACCTCATCCTTTCCCTGCCGGAATTTACGGTGGGAGGATTCAGTTCCTTTCCTATTACCATTGCTCCTAACGATACCTTCAGCCTGAAGGTGTATTTTCAGCCGAGCAATCCGCTTTTTTATGAAGATTCTCTGATTGTGGGCTCTACTGATCCCAATAATCCTTATGTATATGTGCACCTGACCGGCCAGGGAATTATTGATACTTATCAGACCGGTTATCTATTCTGGAATTTTACGGTGCCGGATAATCCGCGCGCCGGCAGTTACCAGGATTATGAAGTGGATGGATTAAAACCCATCAATGACATTACCGGCGACGGAATCGACGAAGTAGTGATTGCCACCGAGAATTACTGGATCCTCTGTCTGAATGGAGCCAGCAGCGGGCAGGCTGATACCCTGTGGTCTTTCAATACCTATATTTCCAATTACAGTGCCGGATCGATTGGAGCTAATTATGAATATGGGGTTCAGGATGCTATTGGAATTGCCAGTGATTTGAACGGTGATGGAGCCAATGACGTGGTGATTGCCACCGGCGGCGGCAATGAGCATGTCTATGCCATCGACGGTACCAACGGTGAGATGCTCTGGCAATACGGTACCGATGATCCCGGCAGCTACAGTCTGGGAGATTTTGAAGCGGTGGATGTGAGACGGGATTTCACCAATGATGGAACTCTCGATGTTTTGGCAATTGCCGATGGAAATGACACCGGCACTGGTTATAAGCGGGCTTATCTATTCAATGGCAGCAATGGGAATATTATCTGGGAATATCCCTATCCCGGACCCAATCCTGCCTTTGGAAAGGCAATTATTTCCATTGAAGATGTGACCAATGATGGACAGCCGGACGCAATTATTGCGGTGGGAAATAACGGAAGCACCGATCTGAAAACCTATTGCCTTAACGGTGTCACCGGATTGGTAGTGTGGGAGCGGGCTGCCCTCACTCATGAGCCTAAGGAATTACTGGAATTTCCAATATCCGGTCAAACTCCCGATGTGATTGTGGGAGAATATTTCGGCACCGTCAGGCGATTGGACGGAGAAACCGGTAATCCGCTATGGACCGTGAATCTGGGAGGATTAGCTGCCATCGTTCAGCTGGACCGAATCTCTGATATCAATAATGATGGAGTTGACGATGTCCTGGTTGCTTCCTTTGCAGCCGGGGCGATTTGTCTGAGCGGAGCCAATGGAAATAATCTCTGGACCCATCCCATGGAATACCAGTTTGGGATTGCCGCCATTCCTGATCTGGATAATGACGGCCTGCAGGAAGTGCTGGTGGGCACCGGGAACAGTTCTCCCACTTTCGGGAATTTTTTCTGTCTGAGCGGAACCGGGGATTCCGTGCTGTTCAATCAATACTTTCCTACTGATAAAGTGTACACTGTAAATGCCCTGAGGTCTATTGATGGTAACCTCAATTATGAAATGCTGGCTGGTACTCGGGAGGGATTGGTGTTTTGCTATTCCGGCGGTTTGTCCATTCCAACTTCCCGGGAAGAACAAAATTCTAGTTTAGTCTTAAGTTATCGGTTAGAGCAGAACTATCCCAATCCCTTTAATCCGTCCACTGAATTGCAGTTTAATATCCCGGCAGGTTCTGAAATTACCCTGACAATTTATAATGTATTGGGTGAACGGGTTGCTACCCTGCTCAAAGACCACTTTTATTCCGCCGGAGTACATCAGGTAAAATTTGATGCCGGCGGTTTATCCTCCGGGTTATATGTGTATCGGCTGGAAAGCAGATTTGGTATTTTAAACCGCAAGATGCTGTTGCTGCGATGAGTGCGGCGCTTTATAGTTAAAAGAAATGATGCTTTATTCTTAATATGAGCTCTTTGATGAATCGATATGCTAAAATTCTTTTAGGCAAATAAATAGAGGTGATTTATTGTGGAACGAACAGCATATATAATTTTAATTATTGTCGTAATCG
>MESS01000078.1:0-774 GCA_001771055.1 Caldithrix sp. RBG_13_44_9 | reverse complement strand
ATGCTGGTCGGTATGATAGCTGCTTTTCCGATTGGGTTAATTGGCCTGGTAGTCATTGTCGGATTTGGATTGCTGTTTGTAAAAGCATTGAAGGAGAGGCTGGCCAACAGCAAAGAAGACCGATATTCGAAGGATGTGGAAAAATAAGGAGAAGAAGATGTTGATCACGACCCAGGATGAATTTTCGGGATTGGAAATAACCGAGACTTTAGGAATAGTTCGCGGAAATACCGTCCGAGCCCGTCATATCGGAAAAGATATTTTGGCAGTCTTTCGAAATATAGTTGGCGGAGAAATTCTCGAATATACCAAATTACTGGCTGAATCTCGGGAACAGGCCATGGATAGAATAATCGAAGATGCGAAACTTAAGGGCGCTGATGGAATTGTCTGTATTCGCTTTACCACCTCTTCTATTATGCAATCGGCTGCGGAATTATTTGTGTATGGCACGGCAGTTAAACTGAAGAAAAAAGTTTAACAGGTTGATTCATCCTAAGTCATTTAACCTTGTGGTGATTTTTGCTACTAATTGTTATCGTTGAGGAACAAAATGATTTTTGATTCTATCTCTAATTTTAAAAATTTTCAAAATCTCCATCCGCTTTTCAGACAGGTAGCGACGTTTCTGGACGAGCATCCTTTGCAGGAATTCCCAATTGGAAAACACGAGTTGGGAAATAGCATCTATTTTACGGTGAGTGAATATTCGACAAAAGACCGGCGAGAGGGATTCATCGAATGTCATCAAAAATATATCGATATCCAGCTGAT
>MESS01000077.1:7504-7577 GCA_001771055.1 Caldithrix sp. RBG_13_44_9 | reverse complement strand
CCTGCCTTGGCAAAAGACTTTGTTAGGCAGATGACAGCTGCTTTTGACGCGGAATAATCGGATCCTGCCAGGG
>MESS01000077.1:7253-7470 GCA_001771055.1 Caldithrix sp. RBG_13_44_9 | reverse complement strand
CACAATCGATCCGCTATTCTGCTTCATCATAACCTTCATGGCCGCCTGACAGACAAAAAGTACGCCTTTCACATTCACGGCCATCACCTCATCCCAATCCTCTTCTTTTTGCTCAAGAATCGGGTAGAGCCTCAGAATTCCCGCAGCGTTCACCGCCACATTGAGCCGACCATATTTCTCAGCCACGAGGTTAATCACTTGCGTGACATCCTTGGCC
>MESS01000077.1:6903-7211 GCA_001771055.1 Caldithrix sp. RBG_13_44_9 | reverse complement strand
TTAATCTTAGAAATCTCAACGGAAGGGTAGGCGATGTCCGCGCCAACGACCTTTGCTCCACTTTCCAAGAATCGGGTTACAGTCGCCGCTCCGATCCCGCTATTTGCACCTGTGACAAAAACAACCTTTCCGTTGAAATCAAGCATGGACGCCTCCTCTTTTATTGGGCCGTATACCCGCCGTCAATGACGATCTCCGTTCCAGTGATGAAGGACGATTCGTCAGAAGCCAGAAAGAGAACGGCGTAAGCCACGTCGAGCGGCCTGCCCAATCTTCCCAGTGGATATTTCTTTACGACGGCTTTTCTG
>MESS01000077.1:6170-6860 GCA_001771055.1 Caldithrix sp. RBG_13_44_9 | reverse complement strand
GTCCCGGACAGACACAATTCACCCGGATATTGAAAGGGGCATATTTCAAGGCCGTGCTCTTGCTCAAGGCAAGGATACCGGCTTTCGAAGCAGGGTAAACACAACTCACCGATCCACCCACAAAGGCCCACATGGAGGCGATATTAATGATGGATCCACCCCCTGCTTTGATCATTTCGGGAATGGCATACTTACAGCCAAGGAAAATCCCTTTCAGATTGACGTCCATAACACGCTGCCAATCAGCCTCCGAGAGTTCAACTACATCACCCGTCGCTCCCATACCGGCGTTATTAACCAGGATATCGAGCTTTCCATAAGTCTTCACGGTCGTCTTCACCATCTTCTCCACATCTGCCGCTTGGGTGACATCCGTCTGTAAAGCGATAGCGGCACCTCCTGCTTTATTGATCGCTTCTGCTGTCACTTCGGCTGATTCACCCTGAATATCAGCGACAGCAACTTTCGCTTTTTCTCGACCCAAAAGGATAGAGGTTGATTCACCAATTCCTGAGCCACCTCCAGTCACCAAGGCTACTTTTCCCTGCAATCGCATATGGATTCTATTAGAAAGCGGTTTTCAGTGTTTTCTACTCATTTTCTGACAGAGGCGTCATACGTTTGAACCAGCTCATACCAGGGCATCCTTGCATCGAGCCACTGATTTAAACGACCTAGGTAAAGGATGAG
>MESS01000077.1:5998-6140 GCA_001771055.1 Caldithrix sp. RBG_13_44_9 | reverse complement strand
GGATGCAATGGCCATCATGTCGCCGGAAATGTCTTTGAGAAACATTTCTGTTCCGTTCAGTTTTAGCCAGCCCATCCAGGGAATATAGTAATCCAAAAAAGACTTCATGATCTGTTTGACTGTCTTAAGATCCAGGTTGTCT
>MESS01000077.1:5536-5788 GCA_001771055.1 Caldithrix sp. RBG_13_44_9 | reverse complement strand
AGATCAGCAGTTTTTTCCAGAAGAAAAGTAAACTGGAACAACCGGTTGAAATGGTATTTCCGGTCAGCCTCCTTATATAAAGAACCTGGCTGGGCAATCAGGACTATTTTGTAATAGTACTTTAGGTTACGGACAATAGGTAATATCCCCGGCAGAATGCGGAGATAAAAACGACTCTGTTTTTCCAGAAATAACCGGACATCCTGTTCAAAACGGATCCGGGATCTGGCTGAGAGGTATCGGATGGCTATG
>MESS01000077.1:4876-5465 GCA_001771055.1 Caldithrix sp. RBG_13_44_9 | reverse complement strand
GGACCAGGCTGGATCCTGCCGTAAGTAATGCCACAGTTTTTCATATATCTTGAATTGAAGATATTCATCGTTCAAAATAACGTTTTCGAAGCGGAAAATGATGGTTTTAAGCATGACCCCCAGCCACCGTATTAAGCAATAAATCTTTGAACTGTTTCAAATGCGAATAAGGCTCCATAAGGCTTACTGCCATCTGGATGGCGGGATGAATATATTTCAGATAGCGGTTATTTCCGGTAAGCCGGAAGGAGTAAACGAAAGCTCCGGCATCATGCAGTTTCCGCTGGATAACGCTATAGTCGATGGTCTGCCGGTATTCATCGGGTGAAAAATTTTTTTGTACTATAGGTTGAGCCTGATAAAATTTTTGCAGGAGTTCATTTTGCAGGTCTTCGTTCACCAGGTAGTATGAATCCCACAGCAATGCAACCAGATCATACATTGGTCCACCGCTGCGGGCATCCTGGAAATCGATGACCTGAAAGTGATGGCCTAGGGCTTCAGGATCATAAAAAATATTGCTGGATTGAAAATCACGATGGACAAAAACCGGCAGATGATTATCCAGGAATTCACTGATGTTTCTGGA
>MESS01000077.1:3681-4820 GCA_001771055.1 Caldithrix sp. RBG_13_44_9 | reverse complement strand
CCAGCAGCTGCTCTTTTAAGTGAAAGGAAAATTCGAACAGGTATTTTTCAGTATCAAAGAACCGTTCAAAGGCCCAGCATTTCTTTTCCACTTGGGCCCGGTTTTGCAGATCCAGCAGGAAATCAACCAGGCGGTGATAGATTCCGGAAGCTGCTTCCGCAGGCGAATTCTGCAGATACAAATCCAGGCGGTGACCGGCGGCATGCTCCACAAACAGCCAGCCCAGGTCACGGTGCACTTCATACAGCCGGGGCTGAGAAATATTCATCTGACTGAAATACTGGCTGATGTTATGATAATTGTCGGCAATGTCGATCCGTTCCTGGGGTATGTACATCAAAATTACGGTGCGGGTAGGAAAACGGGAGTTTTCCTTAAATTGCAGGATGAAATATTTGCGAACCGATGCTCCTCCTTCTATCGGATTGAGAGTGAAACCATCAGTTTTAAGAAAATCTGCTAAATCAGCTCTCAGTTTATCAAGAGAAGATCTTTTTTCAGTCATTTTTTATCTTTCTGATTCCGGAAAGTCAACGTTTAAAAGGGGCGGGTGGCTCGTTCCAGCCAACGGCCTTCTTTTGCGGTCAGAAATGGTGTCAGCAATTTTCTTACCTGCCGGTGGTATTGATTTAACCAGCGGATTTCATCCGAACTCAACAGTGATTTATCCACCAGGGCCAGGTCGATAGGACAATAACTGACCGTTTCGAAAGTCAGAAATTCTGATCCGGGTCTGGATAATTTTCTGTCGGGTACAACCAGAATCAGATTTTCTATCCGAATTCCAAATTCACCTGCCTGATAAAAACCGGGTTCATTGGAGATTACCATTCCCGGTTCCAATATCACCCCGATTCCCCGGTAATAGGAGATAGCTTGCGGACCTTCATGAACGTTTAGATAAGAGCCAATCCCATGACCGGTGCCGTGCCCGTAATTTAATCCCATGTTCCATAAAGGTTTCCTGGCCAGGGTATCAAGTTGATTTCCAGCCGTCCCGCGGGGAAAGCTGGCGGTGGCAACCTGGATGTGTCCCTGCAAGACCCGGGTGAAGAGTTCCTTCTGCCGGCGAGTGGGTTTTCCCAGGGCAATGGTGCGGGTGATATCGGTGGTTCCGTCCAGATAGTGGCCACCTGAAT
>MESS01000077.1:3054-3120 GCA_001771055.1 Caldithrix sp. RBG_13_44_9 | reverse complement strand
CGGCCTGCAGAAAATAGCGTGAATCCGTCCACAATCCGGCCTTTTTCCCGGTGACTACTAACTCTC
>MESS01000077.1:2852-3012 GCA_001771055.1 Caldithrix sp. RBG_13_44_9 | reverse complement strand
ATATAGCCGGAAGATATTCATTCTGATGGGGATCCGTACTGGGGATCAGGTAAGCCTGGATCTTGTTCTTCTGCATCAATTTTCGCAACGACTCGATTTTGGAACCGGTCATTATCTCTCCCGCTTTTTCACAAAATATAAGAGATAAAATGTCGTTCCT
>MESS01000077.1:1722-2761 GCA_001771055.1 Caldithrix sp. RBG_13_44_9 | reverse complement strand
CAAGATTGAAGAGTATGGAGAAAATAAATTTCATTAGATTGGTAAGGGCCATGAATAAAATGAAACTTCAGAAAATTGGCTTTTTATGTCGTTACTCGTAATGGCCTTGTAAAGTGCATTTTTCATAAGTTTCTAAAATTTTAAACCTGCAGTCGGAAAGTTTTTAAGAGTGTTCTTTTGAGTAGGTAATCGGGGGAATATACTGTCATCCATTGAAAAAAGAGGATCCACTTGTTATTCTGGCCGAAAAAATCTTTAAATTTAATCCATCACTATGCTGCTAATCCGATAGGAAGCTCAAATAACTAAGAAATTCCTCTATTCTCCCCCTCAACGTGAACTAAAAGTCACATAATGTGAACTATAGTTCACATTTCTCTGTAACAATTTTTTATCCGTTAGCTGTAAGTTGTGATAATTCAACAAGTTGTAATTTTCGGTGGCAGTCGGCATAAGATTAGCAAGAGGATACATTGATATTGGAGGCAGGCATTGATAGATATTTTGATCGTTAATCCGGGAAAAATCCGGCACGATTATGTCAGCGAACATTTAGGAATCGCCAGTCTAAAGGCTTTTGTTCAGTCCTGGGGATTTTCAGCCGATACCCTGGATATGGCGGTCGAAGGCTTATCCGTACAGGATGGTATTCAGCGGATATTGTCAATTCAGCCCGAGGTGGTGGGATTTTCCTTACTGGATGATTCTAAATTTAAAGGATTGGAATTAATCCGAAGTATACGTCAGGCCGGGTATGCCGGAGTGATAGTGGCAGGGGGCTATTTTGCCAGTTTTGCGGCGCAGGATCTCCTGCGGGATTTTCCGGAAATAGATTTTGTAGTGAGGGGCGAGGGTGAAATAACTCTGGCGGAATTGTTGGAAAATATTATCCGGCAATCACCTCAATTGTTAAAAGAGATCCGGGGATTATCTTTCCGGGAAAACGGTAAGATTATCCATAATCCGGCTCGGCCATTGATAACTGACCTCGATATTTTACCAGAAGTAGATCGAAAATATTCACAGATGGTCCTGGAAA
>MESS01000077.1:1325-1708 GCA_001771055.1 Caldithrix sp. RBG_13_44_9 | reverse complement strand
AGGATCTCTACTTCCCGCGGCTGCTGGGGAAAGTGCAATTTCTGTGATATCATTGGAATGTATGGCCAGAGTCCCGGTAAAGTCTGGCGCTGCCGGTCGGTAAAAAGGGTAGTGGATGAGATTGAACAACTGGTAAAAAATTTTCAGACCAATTATTTCGCTTTTAATGATGATCAATTCCTGCTGCCGGGGAAAAATGGTCTGGCGCGGGTTGAGGCCTTTGCCACAGAACTGGAGCAGCGGAATTTACAGATCCAGTTCGAACTGATGTGCCGGGCGGATACCATTTACCCTCCCACCATGCAGCGATTAAAATCGGTTGGTCTGCAGCGGGTTTTCCTGGGGTTGGAATCATTCGATGATAAACAGCTGCGGCGTATCAA
>MESS01000077.1:0-1276 GCA_001771055.1 Caldithrix sp. RBG_13_44_9 | reverse complement strand
CGCTTAAAAATTGATGTCATTGCCTCAGTAATTCTGGCGGATGCCTACACCACCCTGAGTGATGTGGTCAAACAATTCATCGTACTCTTTGAGTTGCGGCGGCGTTATTTCAACAGCCGGCAATGCCAGATTTCGGTAAATGAAAAGATCGAAGTCTATCCCGGCAGTCTGATTTATCAGGAATATAAGAAACAGGGTTTACTGACCAGGGATCATTATTTGCGAGGTTATGATTACCGGCTCAGATTCTTCACTGCCATTCGATTAAAATTATTTCAATTAGAAGCCCGGCTCAGCCGGATTATTCTACGGCCACTGGCCACCCTGCGGGATACTTTCCGGGCAGTGCGCTGGTGGGCCGGGCAGCTGGCACATTATTTGGAATATCAACGTTGAGAATCCAATCTCTTTGTTTTTTTAATTGGATTCATTTAAAAACCAAAACAAATTAAGGAGGCTGTCATGATTCGTTCTATTCGCAAGTTAGCCAAAAAAATGTATTGGCTTAGTTTCGTAGTGGTTACTTTTCTGGGAAGTTCACTCTCGATTATCCAAAATATCGGAGACAGATCCCTGGAATAAAATTAAACCGGTGGATGAAATTTTTGAGTTAATGTGTAGGGTCATCAACCTTTTTGGGATTAGTATATTATTTCTTTTTGCTAATTGTAGCACAGACCAAAAAATTGTAGTCGAAGGTCTGGATGACTTTGTGAGAGGCCTTGATCCGGCGACGAGTTTTGAAGCCAGTGAACCACGGATATATTCTGGTATTTATGAATCATTGGTAAAACTGGATTCGGACTATAGGACTATTCAACCGGAATTAGCCGAAAAATGGGAAATTCCCGGCGATCTAAGACATTACCATTTTCAGCTGAAAGCGGGGGTATTTTTTCATGATGGATCACCGCTGGATGCCGCAGCGGTAGTCTATTCTTTTCAGCGGCAAATTGCTTTAAATTCTTCCTCGCCGCTTTTTAATATAATTGAAGCCGTCTACCCAGCAGACAGTCTGACGGTAGTAATTGACTTAAAATATCCCTATGCCCAATTCCTGTATACCTTGACTTCTCCGCTTGGATTAAAAGTGATTTCAAAGGAAGCCCTGCAAAAATATAACGATGATATTGCTACTCATGCGGTGGGAACTGGTCCATTTTATCTGAAAAAGTTCAGCGAGAATAACGAAATTGTGCTGGCTGCAAATCCCGACTACCATTCTCTCTCTGGCGGAATTGATGAAATAATATTCAGATGTTATCAGGAATATTTT
>MESS01000076.1:2661-16842 GCA_001771055.1 Caldithrix sp. RBG_13_44_9 | reverse complement strand
CGGTGATGATATTATCGGCTTGACCTATGATTATCGTATGTATGGTGTATATTCCCGAGTATATAATGGGAGTTCTTGGAGTGGTGAAACCAGTCCATGGTTTAATACGGGTGTCATTCAAGATCGTTATTCTTCAATTGCAGTAGATCCAGATGGAAATCTATTAGCCGCATGGTGTGCTCAAAGGCAGGGAGATCCTGACTATAGAATAATGTTTCGTAGGGGTTATCCAAATAATACCTGGAGTGATTGGAAAGTGGAATTTCCCAAAATACCAGGAATAAATTCCCAATGTCCAGCTATAACCTATTATAACAAAGGGGGAATAAATCCATATGGAGTAAAAATAATTTATTATACCAGTGATAAGACCATCCGGCTAAAAATATATGATATAGGAACGGATTGGGATGAGGAAGTTCGTTATGATAATGGACTTTATGCTAACCTTACTATGGAAAATGCTGCTTCCGGATATCCGAGTTTCATCTGGACAGATCGGGATGGACCTTATTATAAAATAATCAATGATGTAGATGAAGAATTGGAAAATTTGGAAATACTGGCATCTAACGGAATCCTACAGCGCCGGGCAGTAGTTAGCGCTCCAGATAGCATTACAGAATTCAGTTTTGATCTGGGTCCAATTTACTACACAACCACTGCCGGAGAGGAAGTGCCGATCTATCTTACTGGTTATGATTTTAGAGTTCCTCATTCATTTAACAGTCAGAATCTATGGAATTATTTGGAGACTGATACTTTTTCCTTACCGGTAGATGCAAAAGAACTGCATTTTGAAAAGTCATTCAGTTTTTCTGT
Source organism: Caldithrix sp. RBG_13_44_9 (assembly GCA_001771055.1). Lineage (GTDB taxonomy): Bacteria > Calditrichota > Calditrichia > RBG-13-44-9 > RBG-13-44-9 > RQOF01. Next base: position 16,020 of record MESS01000076.1, on the reverse strand, counting down.
TAGAAGTGATTCTACTCAAAAGCCAATCATTATAAAGTTTTTAAATTATAATTACCAGCTGCTATTGAAGGATGTCACTAATAACGCTACTTTGGCAATTTTGGATAATGATAAGAACTCCGGAATTAAATCTATTAACATAAGTAATTATGTGAATAAGTCGGTTATTATCAAACCATTAATAAACATTTCCGGGAACCTAATGAATAAATTCAGTTACGGTTTGGTGGATATTATATACCCGACCTCAGGTGGCTTGAAAAATTTAAATAAAAAAGAGTTAACTACTTCTTCACTCGAAATAAAACAATTCCAGATATACCAAAATTATCCTAATCCATTTAATTCCATTACCAATATAAAATATGCTATCCCGGAAAAATCTTTTGTTAAAATTGATATCTATAATATATTAGGAGAAAAAGTTTTAACCTTACTCAGTAAAGAACAAGAAGCAGGTGAAAATAATATTATCTGGAATGCCACTGATTTTCTTGGGAATACAGTTAGTTCGGGGATATATTTGTATAAAATTGAGGCCAAATCAATTAAAACCAGGAAGGAATATTTCCAGATTAAAAAATTGATCTATCTCAAGTAAATTCTATATTAAACGGACGGATACCATGTGGTTCTTACAGATATACTGGAAGTATATCTTTATTACTGCAATTATTGTTATAGTAATAATTACTATTTTACCTGCCCAACAGTTTGGTCCTGAGATCATTATAGAGGGTTCAACCCCTAACCAGATCTATAAACTAGCTCCAGTAATTGACTTAGATTCTCAAGGGAATTTAGGCGTCTCCTGGGGAGTAAGCGGTATAACCTGGGATACCGTAAAATTTGTAAAATCTTATGATAGAGGACAAACTTTTGAGAATAGTGTTATTGTAGATACTCTACTTAAAGATCCTGATGCAGGCGATACCTTTTCCACTTTGCTCTGTTTTGATTTTCTGGATAATCCGATGGTATTTTATTGGCGTTGGGTATTTCCGTATTGGTATTTTCATTTTTACAAAAAATCTGAGGATGGGGGATTACGTTTTCCTGAAAACAAATATAATTTTACTAGTGCTTATTACCCAGTGGATTATCTATTCTACAATGAAAACTGTGGTTTTTTGGCATATAGTGCTTATCCCCATCCTGAATTAATAGTAAAAAAAAGTGTAAATTCAGGTATATCTTTTATAGATTCAACTGTTGTTAATACCGGTAATAATTATCCGAACTATAATATTTCACTGGTAAAATGTGGAAATGGGGATATTCTTTGTTTTTATACTGGTGAAGGAAATATTTATTACAACCGTTCCACCGATCTGGGAGAAAATTTTTCTGATACGGTTGCTATAGAAAATGAATATAAGTATAAAAACGGCGTGTATGCACATGCGTTTCAAAATCATGTTTTTATTATTTACAAAGCAAGTAGCGATTCCATAAGTCCCAAAATTATTTTTAATAGATCTGATGATTACGGATATTCCTTTGATCATAAAACAGTTATCTATGACTTTGGAAGTACAGTTTTAAATAGTCATCCCGTTCCATTTATAATATTTAATCCCAATGTGGGATTATGCATAGTTTGGAGTAAAAATCCAGGCATCAATAGAACAATAATGTTTACCTATTCTACTGATTTAGGAGATACATTTGGAACACCAGTAACAGTTACAGAAGGTAATAAATGGCGATTTTATAGATCAATGGCGGTTTCAGATTCGGGTGATGTATATATCACCTATATCAATGATGATAACTATAACATCATCTTAAATAAAACCAAACTTCCAGTAATCAGCGGCATTAAGACTCAAACTGCTCTTAAAGTTAAAGAATATCAATTACTTCCGGTCTATCCAAATCCATTCAATTCATATACTCAGATATCTTTTAAAATACCCCAGACAAGTAAAATTATGCTTGAAATTTACGACCTGGTGGGAAGAAGGGTGAAAACACTTGCCAATGAAACTTATCAGACAGGGGCTCATCACATCAGATGGGATGGTACTAATCAATATGGAGGAGAAGTAACCACCGGAATTTATTTTGTTCGCTTATCTACACCGGGTTTTAAAGCTACACATAAAATACTGCTAATGAGATAATATTAATTAAACATCTCTATTTTGACGTGTGATATCAAACCCTGAAAATATAAATAGACTGTATTCTTAAACTTTTAGATTAGTAGAAACTCAAAAAATAATTTTATTTTATCTCATCCGTCAGCTTATCAATTTTCTTATTCAAAGTATCCACTTCGGTTGAAGTAGCAGAATTGGTTTCCAGACCGGTCTTCTTTTCAATTTTTTTGGTGACCGGTTTTTTGTCCTGGCAGGCCCCGCAAATAAATGAAAAAATCAATATGATGAGCAGTAAAAGTTTTTTCATTTTTAAGTTCCTCATTTTTAAGTTAAAGAATTATTAGCTTTGTCAATTAATCCGGTAATTCAAAAAAATTTTCTTGCAGATTGCAGACCTGAATTATTGTCGGCAACAAAAAGAAAAAGTACAGGAATTTCCCTTTAAATGTAGAAAAAATGGTTAAAAAGGACTGTTAAGAAATTCGGTTTTCGGGGAAGGGACTCCAGACTTAAAAATGAGCCATAGAAAGATATTTCTTTTATAAATCAAAATAATTAGTTAGATTTTGGCTGTAAATGTATAAACAGGGATAAATAATAAGAGCTCCCTGTTTGGATTGTTTGTGATGGCTGGCGGGTAAAAGGCCGTCAGAGGAATTATGGGGTTGCCTTTATTTTCCTACACTAATTTCTCTCAGAACCACATTCGTCATTCACCACAAAGTCATTTTAATTTTAAGGAGACAGGTAATGAATATTTACGTAGGCAATATTGCCCGTGAAGTGACCGAGGAAGAATTACGCGCTGCTTTCGCCGAATTCGGCGAAGTGAGTACCGCGACCATTCTGAAGGACAAGTACACCAGTGAGCCTCGGGGATTTGGTTTTGTAGAAATGCCTTCCAAGTCGGAAGCGATTGAAGCCATGAAGCAGATGGACGGCAAGGAAATCAAGGGTAAAAAACTGATCGTCAACGAAGCCCGTCAGCGGGAAGACCGCCGGGGTGGCGGCGGGGGCGGTGGAAAGAGACATGGCGGAGGGGGCGGTGGAGGAAACCGGGGCGGAGGACGCGGCGGCCGCTGGTAAAACACCCTAAAATGTAATTCTGTCATTTTAGAAAAGGTTTGCCAAAACTCTTTTAAAAATTTCAGAATCAATAATGACCAAGGGGAATTTTCCAATCAGGGAAATTCCCCTTTCTTTTTGAGTATAAAAATCTTTTATAGCAGTTGAATTTCTATCTGCCCTGCTCCTAACTTATCACAGCAAAACAGTAGATCAGACAGTTAAAACAAACTATTAAGGACAGGTACATGAAGGTGAAATTTCAGAATCAGGAAAATTTTAAAACACGCCAGATCGGTCCCGATGAGAAGGAATTACGAGAAATGCTGCAAACCATTGGCGTTAAAAATTTGGATGAATTAATCGACCAGACCATCCCGCAGAAAATCCGGCTGGAAAAACCACTGAATATTCCGCCAGGGATTCAGGAACACCAGTTCATTAGACTGGCCGGACAGTTAGCCAGAAAAAACAAACTATTTAAGTCCTATATCGGGCTGGGATTTCATGACTGCCTGACTCCCGGTGTGATCCAGCGGAATATTTTTGAAAATCCAGGCTGGTATACCCAATATACTCCCTACCAGGCAGAGATTGCCCAGGGACGTTTGGAAGCTTTACTCAATTATCAAACCATGATCAGTGACCTTACCGGGATGGAAGTAGCCAACGCCTCGCTGTTGGACGAATCTACTGCCGCGGCCGAGGCTATGACCATGCTCTCCCGGTTGCGCAGCCGGCAAAAAATGGATAAAAATGCCAATGTGTTTTTTGTTTCTGACGGCTGTCTGCCTCAGACCCTGGCGGTATTGCAGACCCGGGCCAAACCGCTGGGAATCAAATTGGTCGTCGGAAATTTTCAGGAATATCAATTCAGTGACAAAACCTTCGGTGCGTTGCTGCAATATCCGGCCGAGGATGGTGCCATCCATGACTATCGCAATTTTATTCAGCAAGCCCATCAACATGAAGTCCTAGTGGCACTGGCAGCTGACTTACTCAGCCTGCTGCTGCTCACTCCGCCGGCTGAATTAGGTGCCGATATTGCCCTGGGCTCTTCTCAGCGGTTTGGGGTGCCACTGGGCTATGGTGGTCCGCATGCGGCCTATTTTGCTACCCGGGAATCCTATCAACGCCAGATGCCCGGAAGACTGATTGGCGTTTCTATAGACCGCTATGGAAAAATCGGTTTCCGCATGGCACTGCAAACCCGCGAACAGCACATCCGGCGGGAGAAGGCTACTTCCAATATTTGCACCGCCCAGGCATTATTGGCTATCATGGCAGGGATGTATGCGGTTTATCATGGACCGGAAAAACTCAAACAGATTGCCGGGCGGGTTCATGCCCTCACTCACATTCTGGAAAAGGAATTATCTTCCCTTGGTATTCAGCAGCTGAATCAATATTATTTTGATACCCTGAAGCTGAAATTTGGTAAGGAATCAGCAAAAAAAATAAAGAAGCAGGCCCTCAAGACCGCTATCAATTTCCGCTATATCGATTCTGAACATATCGGGATCAGTCTGGATGAGACCACCGAGCCCGAAGATGTACAGGAAATCTTGAATGTCTTTGCCAGGGCATTGGATAAAAAAGATAGCCAGATCAATTTTTCAAATTATCAAGCCGGCCTGGAGACAAAATTTCCGGAATTTCTCCTGCGCAAGGATGCATATCTTACCCATTCGGTCTTCAACCGCTTTCATTCGGAAACCAAAATGATGCGGTATATTAAGGAATTGGAAAAGAAGGATCTGTCACTTACTACCTCGATGATCCCGCTGGGATCGTGCACCATGAAACTGAATCCGGCCACCGCCATGATGCCGGTAAGCTGGCCGGAGTTTGCTAGAATTCATCCCTTTGTTCCCAGGGACCAGGTGAAAGGTTATCTGGGAATCATCGCTGATCTGGAAAAATTGTTATGCGAGATCACCGGTTTTGAGGCGGCCTCCCTACAGCCCAATTCCGGGGCACAGGGCGAATATACCGGCCTGTCGGTAATCCGGGCTTATCATAAGGATCGCAAACAGTGGCATCGTAATGTGACGCTGATCCCCACCTCTGCCCATGGCACCAATCCTGCCAGCGCGGTGATGGCTGGAATGAGGGTGGTGCTCGTAAACTGCCGGGAAAACGGTGATATTGATGTCGATGATTTGCGAAAGAAAGCCGAAGAGAATAGAGATCAGCTGGCAGCATTGATGGTCACCTATCCCTCCACCCACGGAGTGTTTGAAGAGCAGATCCAGGAGATCTGTGATATCATCCATCAAAACGGTGGGCAGGTATACATGGACGGGGCCAACATGAACGCCCAGGTGGGATTTACCAGTCCTGCTAAAATCGGAGCGGATATCTGTCACCTGAATCTGCATAAAACCTTCAGCATCCCCCATGGTGGCGGTGGTCCGGGGATGGGACCGATCTGTGCTGCCAAACATCTGGCCCCGTTCTTACCGGGACATCCGCTGGTCAAAACCGGGGGTAGTAAAGCCATTCCGGCGGTGTGTGCCACTCCGTTCGGCAGTTCCAGCATCCTGCTCATTTCCTATGCTTACGTTAAAATGCTGGGAGGCGAAGGAATGACCGATGTCACCCGCTACGCCATCCTGAATGCCAATTATGTAAAATCAAGGTTGGAGAAATACTTTCCGGTGTTGTATTCCGGGAAAAACGGCCGGGTGGGTCACGAACTGATCTTTGACTTCCACGGCTTTAAAAAAGATGCCAATGTTGAGGTAGAAGATGTTTCCAAACGGTTAATGGATTATGGTTTTCATGCACCGACCACTTCCTTTCCGGTGTTGGGTACTCTGATGTTTGAGCCTACCGAGAGCGAAGCCAAAGATGAACTGGATCGTTTTTGCGCCGCTATGCTGTCCATTTATCATGAGATCCAGGAAATTGCTTCCGGAAAAGCAGATCAGAAAGATAACGTCTTAAAAAATGCTCCTCATACCTCCGAAGAAGCCGCTTCATCTGGCTGGGCACATCCTTACTCCCGGGAGAAAGCAGTCTACCCTCTGGATTATCTGAAAGTGAGCAAATTCTGGCCAGCAGTCGGCAGGATCGACAATACTTATGGAGACCGTAACTTGGTTTGCGTATGTCCACCGATTGAGAGTTACGCCGAAGGGCCAGAGAATAAGTAAAAATTCCAATATCCAGGTTTCTGACAAACTGGATCGTTAATAATCACTTCTCTGAATCCACCGCCTGATGGGGTGGATTCTTTTTTTTATCCACTATTTCTCTTCATTCCGGTTCTAAAAATCAAAAAACTAAAATATTATAAAATTTTATTTGACAAACGGTAAATCCAATATTAGATTTACGGTCACTATGTGACTATTAGTTATAATATGAAATCTAATATATAAAATAAATCAGGAGTCATCATGGGAATTATAGAAAGGCGTGAGCGGGAAAAGGAGCAGCGTCGCATTAATATTCTCGATGCAGCTGAGGAAATATTTTTCTCCAAGGGATTCAGTACGGCCACCATGGATGAGGTGGCAGAAACAGCCGAGCTCAGCAAGGGAACACTTTATCTCTATTTCAAAAGCAAGGAAGAATTGTATTATGGAATTGCCAGCCGGGCTTTGAGTCTGTTGAAGGAAATGTTTCAAAAAGCGGTTGACCGTCATAAAACCGGCATCGAAAAAGTGCAGGCCATCGGCGAAGCCTATTATGAATACTCCCAGCGATACCTCAACTACTTTAACATGATCATCCATTATGAAATGTCACAGATGGATAAGATCATCCCGGAAGGCATTCTGCTGCAATGTCATCAATTAGGACGGGAAGTAATGGGAGTGGTAGCGGCAGCGGTCGCTCACGGTGTGCAGGATGGCAGTATGCGGCGGGATCTAAATCCACTCCGGACTGCATATCTTTTACAGGGTTTAAGCACCGGCATCATCCAGCTCATCGCCCGGGAAAAGGGGCACATCGACCAGAGCGAGGATTTCCAGGCAAAGGATCTGATGGTAGATTTTATGGACATGATGTATCATGCCATGCAGCCCAACGGTATTAAAAAAGGAAAATAACTCGAAAACAGCGGAGCAGGAAATGTTTAGATATGTAAAAATCATTCTACTCATGAGCGTTATATATGCATCGGCCGGAGAAACGTCTATTCTGGATCAATATATTGAAACAGCGCTGGAGGGTAATCTGGCCTTGCAGCAGCAGGAATTTTCATTCGAGAAGAGTGCTGCTGCCCTAGAGGAAGCGCGCGGATTATTTTTGCCGACAGTTTCACTCAATGCCCGTTACTCCCGGGCCGGGGGCGGGAGGCAGATCGAGATCCCGGTTGGTCAATTCGTAAATCCGGTTTACCAAACCTTAAATTATCTTTTGCAGCAAAATGTATTTCCGGCGGATATTGGAGTTCAGACCTTTCCTTTTTTAAGGGAAGAGGAACAGGAAACTAAGATCAGGGCGGTGCAGCCGTTGTTCAAACCGGAAATTGTTTATAATTATCAAATAAAAGATCGTCTGAAAGAGATTGAAGAATCCGGCAAGGAGGTGTATGCCCGCCAGCTGGTGGCCGAGGTGAAAACCGCTTATTTCAATTATCTTAAAGCCATGGAAATCATCGAGTTTCTTGATCGAACCCAGGAGTTGCTGAAGGAAAATATGCGGGTGAATAAAAAACTGGTTGAGAACCAGAAGGCAACCTGGGAAGTGGTATACCGGGCGCGGGCTGATCTCAGTCTGCTCGAAAAACAGCGGGCAGAAGCTGAGAAGAGCCTCGATATGGCCCGGGCTTATTTTAATTTTCTGTTGAACCGTCCCCAGGAGGATACCATCGATCCGGTCCAGCTAGAGTCGGTTTCAGCAGTGCTGGAGAGCGATCTGACTGTAGCCGAAAATCAGGCACTGAACAACCGTCAGGAACTGAAACAATTAGCTGCGGGAGTAGAGGCAGCCCGAAGCGGGATAAAATTAAACCGATCCGCTTTTCTGCCGGGTGTTTTTGCAGTGTTGGATTACGGTTTCCAGGGGGAGCAGTATCGCTTCAGTGAAGAAGATGATTTCTGGATGGCTTCGCTGATCCTGGAATGGAATCTGTTTAACGGCTTTCAGGATAAAGCCAAAATCCAGCAAGCTACATTGGAAAAGAAAAAAATTGAGGCCCGCCGGCAGGAATTGGAAAACCAGATCAGATTGGAAGTACGGGAGGCCTGGCATAATCTGGTAGTAGCCCGCAAAGACCTGCAGTCCACCCGTGACCGCCTTGACAGTCAAAAGAAATCATTTGAGATCATGGATAAAAAATATCAGCAGGGGATGGCCTTGCAGGTTGAGTATCTGGATGCCCGAAACAATTACCTGCAATCCGAAATCCAGCAAGTGGTGGCAACCTTCGATTACTACATCCGCCAGGCCGATTTTGAAAGAACCGTGGCCGGATATGACTTATACAAAAATCAAACTAAATAAATACGCCATTTCAATGAATACGAAGAATCAGGAGCCGGTAATGACCCATAAAAATCGAATCGCAATTTTATCTTCAGGTCTATTGTTTATTCTATTTTTGACAGGATGCCAGGAAAAAGAGGGAGCAAAATCCGTGGAGCAGAAAATCATGGTAAAAACGGCTGCAGTCATCCAGAAAGAAATCTCTTTTCCGATCAACGCCAGCGGAGTACTGGCCTCCCCCACCGAAACGAAACTGTCTTTTAAAACCGGCGGGATCATCGAGCAAATTCTGGCCGAGGAAGGACAGTTCATCAAAAAAGGTAAACTATTGGCCAGCCTGCAGAAATCGGAAATTGAAGCCAGAGTACAGCAGGCCAGGAGCGGTTATGAGAAGGCCTTGCGGGATTTTCAAAGGGTGAGCAATCTTTACCAGGACAGCGTGGCAACCCTGGAACAGAAGCAGGATGCCGAAACCGGCTTGACGGTTGCCAGGTCCAATTTAGAAATTGCCGAGTATAACCTCGAACATTCCTCCATCATGGCCCCTTCTGATGGGAAAATCCTGAAAAGATTAGCCGAAAAAAATGAGCTGGTAGACACTGGCAGACCCATCTTCGTTTTCGGATCCACTGAAGGTTCCTGGCGGGTGCGGACAGGAATTCCGGACCGCGATATCGTTAAGGTAAATTACGGAGATTCTGCTGAAATCAGCTTTGACGCTTATCCTACCGAAAAATTCAACGCGGTGATCAGTGAAATAGCCCAGGCGGCAGATCCTTACACCGGTACTTATGAGGTTGAGTTGATCCTGCTGCCGCATGATAAAAAATTAATATTCGGTTTTGTGGCTGATATCCGGATTTTCCCCAGAGTTAAGGAGAGCTACTTTCTGATTCCAATGGAAGCTCTCACCGAGGCCGATGGCCGGCGGGGAACAATCTTTTACGTCCAGTATCCGGAAAATATTGCCCGGCAGTCCTGGATTGAAATCTACCGTATCCTGGACGGGCAGGTAACCATCAGCCGGGGATTGGAAAATATTCCGGAAGTCATCAGTGAGGGTTCTCCCTACCTCCGGGATGGATCCGCCATTGAAATAAAAAATTGATAGATCAGATATTCGGACATTCAGAAATTGTTTTATCTGAATACCAGCAGCAGTGAGTTTATTTTGAGGAGTCAACCATGAAATTATCCAGGCTTGCCATAGAGCAGCATCAATTCTTTATTATCATCATTTTGCTTTTTATTCTTTCAGGTATCATTTCCTTTATTCAGATGCCGCGATCCGAAGACCCGCAGGTATCACCTGCCGGCAGCACAGTAGTAGTCATATATCCGGGCGCCAATCCTTCGGATATGGAAGAACTGGTCATCGACCCCATCGAGGAAGTGATCAATGAGCTCGAGGATATCAAGCAACTCAATTCCAATGCCCGGGATGGCCTGGCAGTGATCGGAGTAGAATTTGAAGCCGGCAGTGATCCCGATGAAAAATATTCCGATGTGGTGCAAAAGGTAAACAGTGTACGTAATAATTTACCGGAAAATATCCTGAGCCTGGATATCACCAAGTGGTCGATAACCGATGTGAATATCCTGCAGTTAGCATTGGTATCGGAAGTTGTGAGCTACCGCGAACTGGAAAAAGAAGCCGAGCGGCTTAAGAACAGCCTGGAAAAGGGCCCGGGGGTAAAAAGTATAGAAATCTGGGCCGACCCGCAGCAGGAAATTCGAATCTCACTGGACCTGCCCAAAATGGCCCAGCGCAATATTCCTCTGCAGATGGTTTTGGGAGCGATCAAGACCGCTAATGAAAATATTCCCGGCGGAACCGTAGATATCGGCAGCAAACAATTCAATATTAAAACCAGCGGATCATATAAAACCCTGGATGATATCCGCAATACCATTGTCACCTTTATGATGGGAAAAATTACCTATTTAAAGGACATTGCGGAGGTTGATTTCTCGTATGAAGATCAGAAATATCTCGCGCGCTTTAATGGTTATCGGGCGGTTTTTGTGACGGCCAATCAGAAAGAAGGAACCAATATCTTTTCAGTGAATGCAGAATTAAAACAGCGTCTGGCTGATTTTGAAAAGAATCTGCCTTCAACCATCAAAGTTCATACCGCTTTCGATCAATCCGAAAGCGTCTCCAGCCGGGTTTCGGGATTTTTCCTGAATCTGTTGCAGGGACTGATCCTGGTAGGGGTAGTGATGTTCCTGTTTTTCGACTGGAGAGCTTCTCTGATCGTCATGATGGCCATACCGACTTCTATTCTTATTACTCTTTCCATCATCGATTGGGCCGATTATGGATTACAGCAAATGACCATTGCCGGACTGGTGCTGGCACTGGGGATGCTGGTAGATAATGCCATTGTGGTGACTCAAAATATTGCCCGTTTTTTGGAATTAGGTTATAAACGTATGGATGCAGTGCTCCAAGGCACTACCCAAATAGCCTGGCCAGTAGTTAATTCAACTTTAACCACAGTGCTGGCATTTATTCCGATGATGATGATTGGAGAAGTGACCGGTGATTTCATCCGCAGTATGCCGGTAACGGTAGTGGTGGCATTATTGGCTTCATTATTTATATCTTTAACCCTCACTCCTTTTCTGTCCAGCCGTTTTTTAAAGATCGAGAAATATCAGCAAAAGAGCCGCCTCCGCCGCTTACTGGACCATATAATTGAAAATAATTATCAGCGGCGATTGCAAGCTGCCCTTCGCAAACCTTATCTCTATCTGGGGGGAGCAGTCATCATTTTCCTGCTCAGTTTGCTGCTCTTCAAATTTTTTATTGGCGTCAGCTTTTTCCCAAAAGCAGAAAAACCACAGCTTATCATTAATATCAACACCCCCAGTGGAACCAATCTGGATAAAACCGCAGCTGTAGCCAGCTATGTTGAATCGATTCTCTCGCAGCGTCCCGAGGTAAAACATTTTGCCACGAATATTGGACGGGGAAATCCCAGAATTTATTACAATGTGATTCCGGAAAATGAAAAGAGCACTCATGCTCAAATCCTGGTTGAATTGAAGCAGTACAATCCTGGCTATTTTGCTAGACTGATTAAGGAGCTAAGAGACGAATTCAACACTCATCCGGGAGTAGAAATTGAGGTCAAGGAATTTGAGCAGGGACCGCCGATAGAAGCACCCATCGCCATCCGGATTATCGGGGACAATTTAGACAGTTTGAAAAAAATTGCCCACGATTCTGAACAAATCATTGCTTCTACTGAGGGTACCATTAACATCAATAATCCGCTGCGAACCTCCGCCACCGATCTGCAGGTGAAAATAAACCGGGCTAAAGCCGGAATGCTCGGTATTCCACTGGTAGATATCGACCGGGCAGTGCGGGCCAGCCTGGCCGGATTTCCTATTTCCGATTACCGTGATCCGGAAGGAAAGGAATATCAGATCGTGGTGCGCCTTCCCATACAGGATAATCCTTCCTATTCAGACTTTGATAAGATCTACATCGCCTCAGTAACCGGGAACCAGGTACCCCTTAAACAGGTAGCCAGCATTGAGTTTGCTGCTACCCCGATGGAGATAGATCACCATAACCTGGACCGGAATGTGACACTGACCTCAGATGTAATAGGCGGCGTGTCAGTGAATGCAACAACCAAAAAAGTCATAAATAAATTAGACCAATATGATTGGCCGAAAGGTTACCGTTATGCCGTGGGAGGGGAGCTGGAAAGCCAGCAGGAATCTTTTGGGGGAATGCTGCAAGCAGTGATTATTGCCATGGTATCCATCTTTGCAGTGCTGGTTCTGCAATTCCGATCATACAGCCAGCCGTTAATTGTTTTCTCTGCCATCCCGCTGGCACTGGTCGGCTCGGTTCTGGCTCTGCTGATTACCGGCAATTCTTTTTCTTTTACCGCTTTCGTGGGATTAACCAGTTTAGTGGGAATTGTAGTGAATAACTCCATCATCCTGGTGGATTATTCCAATCAGCTGCGGGCCGAGGGAAAAAGTGTGCGGGAAGCGGTGATTGAAGCTGGTAAAACCCGTTTCATTCCGATCTTTTTAACCACCGGCACGACTATCGTCGGATTAATTCCTTTGACCCTGGGAGGAGGAAGCCTCTGGGCACCGCTGGGCTGGAGCCTGATGGGTGGGCTGTCGGTATCTACCATCTTAACATTATTAATTGTGCCCATCTTATATACTATTTTTACCCGTGAGAAGGTGGCAAAGGAAATGGTGACCGAGAACCAATAAATCCTGCCAACACCGGAAATAAAACAGTTATTGATAAGTTGGATACACCGGGATTAATTTCAGATTGAAAGAAATAAATAATTACAGCCTTCGGAATAAGTCATGAGAATTAGATATCTTTTATTCACTGGAATTATTTTACTATTATCCTGTCAGCCAAAATCGAAACCGCCCTACCTGCTGGTAATCGATGGACCGACCATGGGTACAATCTGTTCTGTACAAATTGTTAGCAGTGATCTTTCGACGGCTAAAGCAGATTCCTTGAGTTTAAGACGGGGAATTGACAGTCTTTTACACCGGATCAATCAGCAAATGTCCACCTATCAGGAGACTTCTGAATTATCCCTTTTTAATCAATATCGCGGAAAAGACTGGTTTGCCGTTTCCTCCGAGTTGGGCCTGGTGGTTGAAAAATCCCTGGAGATCTCTGAACTATCCAGCGGGGCCTTTGATGTTACCGTGGGACCACTGGTTAACCTGTGGGGCTTTG
>MESS01000076.1:2408-2631 GCA_001771055.1 Caldithrix sp. RBG_13_44_9 | reverse complement strand
GCGAAAAAGAAATTCTGGAGCGAAAGAAGCTAGTCGGTTACGAAAAACTTGAGGTACAATTTACTCCGCCAGCACTCAAAAAAGAAATTCCGGAAATGTATTGCGATCTTTCCGCTATCGCTAAAGGATATGGAGTGGATAAGGTAGGAGAATATTTAGAAAAGCGGGGGATTAAAAACTATCTGGTTGATATTGGCGGGGAAATCAGGACCAGAGGAAAAAA
>MESS01000076.1:2026-2324 GCA_001771055.1 Caldithrix sp. RBG_13_44_9 | reverse complement strand
TTCGGTAGCCACTTCCGGAGATTACCGGAATTATTTCGAGAAAGACGGGGTCCGATACTCCCACACCATCGATCCGCAGACCGGACGACCAATCACTCACCATCTGGCATCAGTGACGGTACTTCACGACAGCTGCATGATAGCGGATGGTCTGGCCACTGCCATCGATGTACTTGGACCCGAGAAGGGTTTCCAGCTGGCCGAGAGACTGGGTCTGGCAGTTTTTCTGATCATCCGGGAGGATACCGGTTTTGTGGAAAAAATGACCCCGCAGTTCGAAAAAATTTTAAGTTCGGAT
>MESS01000076.1:914-2006 GCA_001771055.1 Caldithrix sp. RBG_13_44_9 | reverse complement strand
AAAGATTTTCGCCGTTAACCAGCTTGTATTTGATCTTTTAATCTTTGATCTTTAATCTTTGATCCATGCGCTATGCTCAATAAAAATTCCTTCATACAAATAGCCGGAGTGAAAAACCGGGAGGAAGCTCAAATGCTGGTGTCCTGTGGAGCAGATTATATTGGATTCCCGCTGCGATTGGATTATAATCAGGAAGATCTCAGCGAAGATGAGGCTGCTGCAATTATCAGAGAGCTTCCGGCGACCACTCAGGCAGTCTTGATCACTTACCTTGATAAGGCAGACGAAATTATTCAACTAAGCAGTAAATTAACTACTAAAGCAATTCAGCTGCACGGAGAGATTTCTTGTGGAGAACTGCGTCAAATAAAAAATGGTTTTCCGGAATTACAGATAATTAAAAGCCTCATCATTGGAAAGACATCTGAACGAATTATCTTGAAAAATATGCAATCCTGCATCGAGTGGGTGGATGCTTTCCTGCTGGATACATTTGATCCAATAACCGGGGCCAGTGGTGCTACCGGAAAGATACATAACTGGGGAATCAGCCGGAGGCTGGTAGAAATATCACACCGGCCGGTTATTCTGGCCGGAGGATTGACGCCGTTGAATGTCTGCCAGGCGATCCTGACTGTTAAACCAGCCGGAGTGGATGTACACAGCGGAGTGGAAAATCGGGATGGCTGTAAAGACCAGCAACTGGTGAAAAAGTTTGTCTCAGAAGCCAGAAAAGCTTTCAGAATGATAGAAAGATCATAATAGAAAAAAAGCCACCTCGAAGTGTTCCCACTCCAAAGATGGCTTTTGCTATAAAATATTCTGCTGTTCAAAAAAGATCTTTAAAACCCACATCCCTATTGCACTGTGAAGGCCATACTTTTCAAGACTTCGCCTGATTCGCTTACCACATCCACCCGCCATTTGCCCGCCCACTCTTCCACAATCTTTTTGGTGCTCCAGGTTCTCCAGGTATCGGCCATGATATTCAGATCCACCCGGGCCATTTCCTGATCGTTATGATACCAGACATGGGAGATTTTAGCTGATTCACCGGCGCCAGTAACTTTGGTATAACAATAAAGTTGACCC
>MESS01000076.1:0-906 GCA_001771055.1 Caldithrix sp. RBG_13_44_9 | reverse complement strand
CAGGAACATGGTATCTGCTCCCACCGGCACCCTATCCTGGACACCCGTGCAGATCATCATTTCCACGACTTCCATCTTCACCATCGTCTGGGACAGACTGTTCTGAACGGCTAAAATAAACAAGACCATAAAAAAGATCACTGCCATCTTTTTTATCATACAGCCTCCTTCTGATGTTTTTGGTTTCAACTATATTTAATACATTTTTGCGAAATATCAAAATTATTATTGCACTAAAAATATTTTCCCTGCAGCTGACAAGTCAATATCACGATGATTCTTTCCTTCGCTTCAAGAGGAAGTCAGTGGTTTATTTACGCACTCAGAAGATTTCCATTTCCTCCTGGCCTTCCAGTCCTTTCTTAAAATCGATATCAGTTGGGAGTCCCCTCCCTGTTCCTCCAGCATGTCAACTATCAGCTGGTTCAGGTAATAGTCCTGGTCGGTATCAGATTCTTTTTCCAGATGGTCAATGAAAAATTGAATCTGTTCCTGGGTTAATTTTCCCAGCAGTTCGCCGCTCTCTTTGTCTTTAAGCTCAATCATGATGGTTTCATTTCATTATTTTGAAGTAGTTTCCTGGTACACGCTGGCACCGGCTAGGACTGCCACTGGCAATTCAATGGCATTAAAAATAAGGCTGACGAGTCCAAATTTCCAGGGGAAGATATTCATATTTACCAGGTTCATTATCAATAATAATTCAGTGAACCAAAATATGAAAGCGCAGATCAGGGCAGTTTTAGGACCGGCACCAAATCTGGGACGCAGACCAGCATAAAGCCAGATTAACAAAATACAGACAATAAGCAAATGCAGAAGACTAAGTACCTGGTTTCGGAAATACAATAACTTATAAAAATCAGACAGGATAACAGGATGAACCGGATAGATTGTTATCAGGTT
>MESS01000075.1:4990-5169 GCA_001771055.1 Caldithrix sp. RBG_13_44_9 | reverse complement strand
CTGGTGGTATTTGAAGAAGGGAAAAAGAACTTTCATAATTTTATCGATTTGGTTTACTTCCTGGAAGATTTGTTAGGTAGAAAAATCGAGGTTGTGACGGAAGAATCCCTCAGCCCATATTTGGGTCCAAGAATCGTGAAGGAAGTCGAATATGCCACTCTCTGATCTGGATTTTATTA
>MESS01000075.1:2771-4865 GCA_001771055.1 Caldithrix sp. RBG_13_44_9 | reverse complement strand
GTCTGATAAGCCGGTGAAAAAAGCTTATTTATTTGGATCTTTCGTTCGCGAGGAGGCGGATGGATTAAGTGACATAGATATTTTAGTTGAATTAGATTATTCACAAAAAATTGGACTTGAGTTTGTTAGAATGCAATTAGAACTTCAGGAACTCCTAAAAAGAAAAGTTGACTTGCTTTCTGAAAATTCAATATCAAAGTACATCAGGCCCTTTATCGACCAGGAAAAAATTCTAATCTATGAAAAGTAAAATTGCTGACCGGGTTAGAATTCAACATATTTTAGATGCCATCAAGGAAATTCAATCCTATACTGCAGGAGTTTCATTTGAAGATTTCAGGCAAAACTCTATGATGCGGTTTGCATCTATCAAACAACTGGAAATTATTGGAGAAGCAGCGAATAATATCACAGATGAAACAAAAAATAAATTTCCTCTCATTAGCTGGAATGAAATTATTGGCTTAAGAAACATACTCATCCATGAATACTTTGGAGTTGATGATAATATTTTGTGGGATATAATTAGAAATGATATACCGTTATTAAAAAAACAGTTGTCTGAAATTATAGATCAAATTTAAAATTGCTGAAGTACCTCTCCTATAAAATATTTCCTGAGATAGCAGTTGTTTCTTTTAAGGTTCATATTTTCATATTAAAAATGACTTGGTCTGGTCATGTTGAGCTTGTGCTGATTATTAGCAAAGATCAAAACGCATGGAGCAGAACAATGCTAACCAGGGAATATTTTAATCTTTAATCTTTCCTGCCTGCGCTGATGCTCTAGCAGGCAGGCATCTTTAATCTTGTATCTCATCTTTTTGCCAACTGCCAACCAAGCACTCAAATTGTATGATAAGGTTGTCATCGCAATATCTTCTAAAATTTGAGTGCTCGGTAAACTGCAAACTTAGTCAGTTTTAATCTTTCATGTTTAATCTTTAATCTTGCTTCATGCCAACTGCCAACTGCTTTTCGCGTAGAAAAAAACAATTACCAATCCCTTTACCTTTTCCATATACCATATACCATATACCGCTATACCTTTATACCGTTAAAGTATTTTCTTTACTTCTCTTCTTCTTTCGGTGATGTAGGACCTCAAAACAGAATTTATTCTGGTTTGATAGCCTCTGCCAAATTGCTTAAACCAGGAAATAATTTCTTTGTCAAGGCGAATAGAAACCTGCACCTTCTGATCCGGATAGAATACCTCGGCATCCTTCCAAAATTTTTCATCAGTTTCTGGAATATCTGTGTAATCTATTTCAGAATCTTTAAGTTTTAGTACTTTTTCATATCTGGTTTTACTTGAGACTTTCATGATATATTTTCCTCTCGATTTTGTTTGCTTTTCTGATCGAAATGATTCTAATGCTATCCGCTCTTATAGTAAAAACTACCACCACTACCAGATCTCTTAATTTCCCTAAAGCTATCCACCGTTTTTCCTGGTAATCTCTGCGATCATCAATTTTGATAAGTAAAGGCTGAACAAATATGGCTGATGCATCATTAAAATCAATTCCATGTTTTTTAATATTTCCAGAATTCTTATTTTCATCCCATACAAATTTCATTAATGAATATATACAATTATATATACAATACAAATTATTAAAAGTTTGAATTTTAAGAATGCTCTCTACGACAATGAAAATCCACCGTCTCTCTCTAAATTTCATCTTAACTTGATCTATAAACCGGTGAAATGATGCCCCTCAAAGTAATAAAAAATAAAAAATACAAAATAAAAAGTCTGATGAATAGCGACTTATCCTTTTGCCCTTTTCCCTTTTCCCTATTCCGTATACCCTATACCGTATACCATTATCCCTTTTTTATTTTGTATTTTTTATTTTGTATTTTTTCTTCTTCCCCCGCCCAGTCCCCCGTCACCTACCTCTACCTGGAAGATGATCACTACGCTTTCATCGATTACCAGATCAACTCCGGCCGGAATCTGCCCCGGTTTGTTTTTCAGCAACCCTTTGAAGGCAGTTTCCTGTCTGATGACATGAAAGCGGCAGAATTTTTTAAAAACTATTGGGAAAAGTATTATGGTGACTCCCTTGCCAGCGGTCTGTCCAG
>MESS01000075.1:833-2758 GCA_001771055.1 Caldithrix sp. RBG_13_44_9 | reverse complement strand
GCTGATAAGGGAAAATATCAGAATGAGGTTTTGCTTAACCGCTACCAGGCTACCGGCGGGATTCACATTATCTATCCCCATATTACCCTGGGCAACCGTACCACTATTGATCAGGAATACAAATACGATCCCAATTATGCCGGCGATCTGTCAGAATCAGACAACTGGTTGTGGGGCCGGGTGAATGATGCCTATATGAATGTGAATTTTAATAATTTTGATTTTTTCATCGGTCGGATGAAGCGAAACTGGGGACCCATTGCAAAATACAGTTTCCTGTTATCCAGCCAACCTTACAGCTACGATCATTTTTTATTTTCCTACCAGAACAATTGGTTGAAATTATCGATCATTTTTGCCCGACTGGAAGATCTGAATGCTCTGGGTCTGGATAATCCTGATAATCCCGATTCACTGACTTACTATCCCCAATCGCGGAAATTCCTGGCCGGACACCGCCTGGATTTCCGGATCCGTGATAATCTGCAGATTGGATTAAGTGAGATGGCCACCTATGGCGGGCCGGATCGCGATTTCGATCTCTCTTTCCTGAATCCCATGACTTTCTATTACGGGCTGCAGCGCAATGATAAGAAGCAGTGCAATCCCAACTGGACGCTGGATCTATTCTACAAACCGGTTCAGAAAATTACCCTTTACGGTCAGTTGTTTATCGATGATGTGATCGTGAATAATGAGCCGGGACAGGACGACCGGGCCCAATATGATGATCGTCTGGCGGTATATGTCTCAGTACGCAGCGGGGATCTCTTACTGCCTGGTTTAAATACCGATCTCAGCTACACCCGGGTTTGGAATCAGACCTATCAGTCACGCTGGACCTACGAAAATTACCACTACCGTCAGCTGGGTCTGGGTTACCCCTGTGCCAGCTGTGAGGAGTTCAATTTTAAATTAGGATACTGGGGCTTATTTCCATTGTTCTTCCAGAATGAATTTATCTATGGTCGTTATGGAAATGTACTGCTGACCGATGTGAATCTTTTGCAGAAAGAACCTTTCCCGGTACCACCGGTGACTGAAAATCTGGTGAATATTTTTAAACTGCGTTACTTCTTTAGAACCTGGCTGGATACGTTTCTGAAAGTGGAGTATTATAAAAATCCCGGTCATTATCTCAATCGACTGAATCAGGATTCTGATCTTACTGTTTCCCTGGGTATCAACCTGCTGCTGAGCGGGCAGCTGGGATTCCGGGATTTGTAGATAGAAAAAAAAGCTTCATATTATAATATTGCTTTCAATCGGTTCACGCCAGCCTGACTACCCTTTCTTGGTGTCCCATCCTGGAGAAACCACGACAGGCAGGAATTCCATGCCTGTCCGGCGCCAGACGGGAATTAACACGAATTATTTAACAATAGTTATATAGAATAAATTTTCCCTCCCCCTCCCCTTACTTTCCCCCAGATTTTTCTCCCTCCACCCCCCATATTCACTTGTACCATTTTCCGATTTTCCGCTAACCTTTATACCTTATACCGTATACCACACACCGCTATACTTTGATCATCTATTGTATAAATTTCCGACTCACATTATATTACATGAAGTAAAGTAATACAAAGGAGAGCTATATGGGGATCATGAGTATTAGAATTGATGAAAAAAAGAGAAAGGCATTGAAAGTAATTGCTTCAATCGAAGGAAAAACCATGGGAGGACTGGTGTCAGAATTGATAGAAGATTACATTGTGAAGAATAAAAAACAAATTGCCAGGTTAGGAGAAGAGGCTGAGCTAAAAGAACTCATGAAGTTATCCGAAATTTCCTTCTCGGAATGGGATAATGAGGACGATGAAATCTATGATAAACTATAATCGATGGGATATCCTCCTGGTTCCTTTCCCTTTTACCGATCTCACTTCCACTAAAAAAAGGCCAGCCTTAGTAATCTCCCCGGA
>MESS01000075.1:494-784 GCA_001771055.1 Caldithrix sp. RBG_13_44_9 | reverse complement strand
TTGACCGTTGATAAAAAGGCTGGTGATTATCGCATCAAAGAATGGGCTAAATCAAATTTGCCAAAGCCCTCCATGATCCGGATGAAATTTGCCACGATCGATCAATCTATGGTGATCAAAAAAATTGGGAAACTCAGTAAAAAAGATATTCAAGAATTTCATAAAATATTGACGAAATTCTTTTCCTGAAAATTTACCCTCTTGCTGGAATTCTTATTAAAATATTCAAATACGTCAAACGTATTGCGCCTAGTGCATGGAGCAAAGTGCAAAGAACATGGAGGGTAGTG
>MESS01000075.1:395-486 GCA_001771055.1 Caldithrix sp. RBG_13_44_9 | reverse complement strand
TACCAACTATAAACTGCCGTCTGCATTCTGTTTTCCGCAAAAAGCATAGCGCCAAGCGTTGTTAATTGCTGGCTTATTTCTGCTTCAAACC
>MESS01000075.1:0-277 GCA_001771055.1 Caldithrix sp. RBG_13_44_9 | reverse complement strand
CGATTCTTACTCCCAAACTAACCGATTTATACTCCAAAACTAACCGATTTATACTCGTTAACTAACCGTGATTTTTACCAAAACAAAGTCGTGTTATTTGAAAAAAACATAGCCGTCTTTCATTGTTATCCAAGGCAGGATTTTCTAAGATCTTTGTATAATGACAGATGAACCTGGCGTTTGAGGCAGGGAGTAAAGCGCATAACATTACCAATCCCAATACCAAAGACAAAAGTCAACTACCCCTTTCATCTTTAATCTTGCTCCAAGCCAACTG
>MESS01000074.1:55358-55559 GCA_001771055.1 Caldithrix sp. RBG_13_44_9 | reverse complement strand
CGGATTGTAGTTGGCATTGAAATTCTGGTTCATCACTTTATCCACCCCAAAATCAAATTCAGTGATAATCGCTTCCACCAGTTCCTTAGCCCGGTATCCTTTTAATTGACCGTCTGACTGATAATCCCGGCCGAAGCCAAAGGCGATACTGGGAACCAGATTATAGGATACCGAAAAACGCCGGCTGGAAGTGGTGGTGAC
>MESS01000074.1:45178-55230 GCA_001771055.1 Caldithrix sp. RBG_13_44_9 | reverse complement strand
CATTGCCCAACCAGCTAAACGGTTGAAAGGTATTATCCCTGCCGAAGGGAATTTTAATCAACACCTGACCGCTGATGGTCTCAGCGTCATTGAGATCATTTCTTTCATCGGTAGAAGATTTTTGACTCCAATCCGCATCCAGCGTGAACATATCGATGGAATATTTGAGAAGCCAGGGAGTGCGCTGTCCACCCTGACGGGAAAAAGTACCCCCGAGGGAGGTAGATTCGGAAATCCGGGAATTTTCTTCCAGTTCCGGATCCAGCTGATTCATTCCGAAAAATTGTTCTAATTTCTGGGTGAATCCATTAGGCCGATACAGAGTGAGCTGATCACTGTTATAAAAATATTTTGGGATGTTACGGGATTTAACATATCCTCCGGAAATCGGAATCTGAAATCCCCAAGTGGACGGTAAAAACTTATTCAAGCGCAGACTGAGCCGGTAATCCTGCCGTTCGGTAGTATTCCCGCTGCCAAATTGATCCTCAATACGGCGGAAATCGGCATCCACTACCTCCCATTGAGCCCGTAAAGTTCCTACATCAGCCAGGGCAAAGTCTCCCATTAAGCGCATGGCGGTACCTTTGTCCCGATACACATCTGTCACCCGCAATTCATCGATCCAGATCTCGGTATCTTCCAGGATAAAATTACTCCGGTTGCGGGCTCCAAGGACCATGTAATTGATATTTCGCAGATTTGGCTGACCCTTCACTTTAAAATACTGTTCGGGATTGTTTGGATTGATGCGGTAATAATATCCGGTGGCTGAATCTCCAATAAAATATTGCTGATCCTTGGTTTTAGCCAGATCATCCAGGACAATATCAAAGAAATTCTTCTCATCCCATCCGGGGTATACTTTTCCTCCTACCTCATAGTAAATACCTTCGGCCGGACCAAACCGCATATAAAACTCAGCCGGAGAATCAATAAGCGGCAAATCCGGATCCCCATGAATGAATAATTTTAATTTTTTATAATTGATCAAATCCATTTTTTCATAGAGCTGTTTCTTGGCTTCCGCCCGGGCGCCGGGTTCCAGCTGCCGTAGCTGCATCACCAGGGACTGTTCCTTACTCACCGCTTTAGTGATCCGATCCTCGATACCCGTAACTCCCGGCGGCGGACTATAAGATTCGGGTGGTTCGGCATTTTCTTCGGTATTGTACACGGTAATACTGAACAGGCTGTCATTCAGCACAAAAGGAGAAGTTTCGTTAGCAGAGACTCCTGTTTCTTCCCATTCATTGCCCACAAAATCAAAGGTGGCAATGCTCATTCCACGATAGGTACTGTCCATGGGAAGATTATTCATCCACAGCCGGACATAATACACTTCCTGAAAACTGGAATCAGGGCTGCCGACGGTCAGTTCCGGATCATACGCCCGGATGGGAATACGGTATAATCTCCAGCCTTTCGGGGTGCTGCCATTAATGTAGATACTATTGGTATCCGACAGATCAAAGCTGTAGGTGAAATAGTCATTAGCCAGATTCAGACCGCCATTGCCATCCAGGTCTTCGGTATCCGGATATTTGGCACCCTGTGCTTCGCCATTACCCTCCGTCCCGTTGATCTGAAGAAAGGGGGGATTGCTGTTTTGCGGAGCGGCCCAGACATCCCAGGGATCAGCATCCGGCTGACCGGCTGGAATTCCATCCAATCCCGCATCTTCATCCAGATCCAGCAATCCATTCAGGTTAATATCCTCGGTATTATAATTCCCCAGGGACCTCTTGTTGTCAAAGGTAAAAGTATTTTCCCGGAGGTAAAAATCTTCACTGATTTTGCCAATGTCGATATTCACCTGGCCAACATTTCCTTTGACCCACAGTTCGATAAATTTGGTTTTCTTCTGGTCGGGGTAGTTCACGGTACTGCGCATGATCCCCCCCCAGGCGCGATTCTCGGGAATAGAATCATTTTTCCACTGCAGAACCAGCACATTGGTGGTGGTACCGGTCTGGGCATTCACATCCCGGTTAGGCCAGATATCCTGAATCGGCACCTGGTCGTAAGGATTATACCAGAACATTTGTAAACGGCTGCGATCCATGCGGTACATCATTGAATCCACAGTGCGGTTAATTTCATAGTCTACATTTAACGAGGGGATCACAAAACGGGTCGGCACCGAAGACCGGGACCAGGTACGGTAGATAATGCCCAGCGGGGTGGTTCGCTTGCTGCCTTCAAAATCATCCAGGTAGGCTACGCCTTTGTTTTCACCCAGGTCTTCTTCATTAAAAGTATTGGGATTGGGACTGACCTGAGCATATTCGGCTTCAATTTTCAGGCGGGACTCCGCCGAAGTTTCCACGATCGGCAGGATATCCATCAACTTGGTGAAAAAATTCGGCCGGAAAGTCAATGCAGTATTCACATCCCAGATTACATTCCGTAACGGTTCCTGTCCCAGCCGCACCCGCTGATCCAGAGTTGATTTGTTCAGGTATAGACCGGTCATTCCAATAAATCCGCGCTCCCCGAAGGAATACTCCAGCCGGCCGCCCAGCAGGGTCTTCTTATCCAGTTGAAACAGACTGCCGCGTTCATACTCAATCTCCACATTGGCATCTGCCCGGCGGGCCTCCGGTACCAGCAGCTGCATCGAGCCGCTGAAATAATCGATGGTATAATCTTTATCTTTCTGCAGTTCCCGGCCGTTCAATTTTACAATTTCCGAACCTTCCAGAATATTGAAGCCCAGGTTGAAATTGGATGAAACCGAACTGGTAGTCACCTCGATATCGAATTTGTGTTCGTCCAGTTCTTTTGGCCGGTCTTTGATATTATAAATGTTCACGCTGAGAGAAGTATCGATCTTAAATACGCTGCCGCTGGAAGGGGCAAAGGGAGTGACGGAGGGAAATACCAGATAACCGCTGGCCAGATCAAAGATATTCCCATTATTGACATCTATTTTTTTATCACCGCCATCAATAGCCACACCCTGTTCATCCAGACGATCCATACCCATCAGGTAAACAAATGGCTTATTGGGCGGCACCGGCTGAACATCCACATCTTCACCGGTCTTGGTATAGAGAATTTTCAGATCGAATCCATCTTTGGAAATCGAGGAAGCACCCAGATTATAAACATTGCGCATGGTCAAGTACCAGCTCTTATAGCGGGGATTGGAGCCCTGGGCACGGATCAGTTTTAACAGCACGACCGCCGAACTATCCGTTACTTCATTGAACAGCATTCCTTTTTTGGTACCGCCATCGGTAACATAAGCGACGGCTACTACATCATTTTCGTTTACGGTCTGATTCAGCCAGAAATAACCGCGGTACTCGTCATAGAAATATTCACTCTCATCCAATTTCTTAAAATATCCGTTTTCTTGCACCCCATTGATTACCTGCAATTGGGCGAGAGTATCGGCCGGATATTTCAAAGTATCCGGATCCAGCACCGCCCATCCCTGGCGGGTGATGGGATCGTTTGGTCTGGCGGTGATCCAGACATCCAGTTGTTTAATGCGGGCACCCGGATCAGAGACCAGCCACTGCATGGTCTCAGGATTGTAGGCCGCTTCATAATCCACCAAATAGGTACTGTCAGCGAAAAAGAATCGGTCGCGCACATAGTCATAATCTTTGATCCGGAAAGTATTTTCGGCGGCACTACCGGTCTTGGTTAATTTTTGCTTTTCACCCCGCTGCAGACTGGCGATCCCTACAAAACTCAAATTACCAAACTGCAGGCCGGTCTTCAAACCGAACAATCCCTGGCTTTTGGAACTGGCGGATACATAATTGGTACTGGGTAAGGAGAGAGAAACATTACCTGCTTCGATGGTCTGAATGATCTCATCTTCATCACCGGTATAGGTGAGACGCAGGGTATTCTCAAAATCGAAGGTAGCTTCACTATTCTGGTCTACTTTGACGCTTACTTTATCCCCCACTTTTCCTTCCACCTGGAATTGCTGGGTCTGTTTAAATCGGGGGCTGAAGTTTCCGCGCTGTTCATAGGAGGAAACTGCCGATCCCTCCCGGCTTTCTGAGCGGCCGGCTAATTCAAATGAAATATTGCCGGTCACTCGCAGACCCACCCGGTCTCCGCCAAAGATCCGTTTAAAGGCTTTACTCTTTATTTTTACCGGGATATTCAATTCGATCCCGCTGGCACCGGCCTGGGTCTCCTTTCCCACAGTTTTAACCATGGTTCGGCGCCAGGCTTCCTGATTATCAAATTCCAGCCGTTGGCGGGCATAGTACTCAAGGTCCATCGCCACCGGCAGAAGGTAATCGCTGTTAAAAAGCAGTTCGCGAATTTCTAATAAATTCTGACTGCTGTCTAACTTGACCTGCCGTCGGAATTTACTGTACTGCATCTTCAGTAAAGTTGAATCAGCATAATACTGGGAAAGACCAAGTGGTTCTTTTTCAAACAGGGAAACGACACCGCGTGGTTGTTGGGAAGGTTTAAAACCTATAGCGGACGTGAGTTGGCTGAAAACCGAAACCAGCCCCAAAGCCAGCAATAGCTGCAGAGGTGTAATTTTAAAACTCAAAGATAACCCTTTTTCTGCAATCCAGAACGATTTATGCTGGTATCAAAAAGTCGCTATACACCTCCGCTTAAATTTTTGAAAAATATATCGATGGACAACAGATGAATCAAGGAGTTTATCTCCCGGGAAACATTCAAACCAATCCAGTGGTTTCGGAAATTTTCTCCATCGCCAACCGGTATATCCGATCCACCTGCTCCGGAATAGTCAGTCCAGTGGTATCAATTTCCACCGCATCATCCGCTTTCTTCAACGGTCCGTGGCTGCGTCCGGCATCCTGCTGATCACGGTATTCCATATCGGCAATTATCTTCTCTAAATCCACTTTCATCCCTTTTTGTTCCAGCTCTTTTTGCCGGCGCAAAGCTCTCTCCTGCACCCGGGCGATCATAAAGATCTTCAGCTCGGCCTGAGGAAAAACTACCGTCCCGATATCACGCCCATCCATCACCACTCCGCCAACCCGACCCAGCTGCTGCTGCTTCCGTACCAGGATTCGCCGAACCAGAGGATTCGCAGCCACCGGACTGATCTTCTGGTCGATCAAAGGAGTGCGGATTTTTTCTGAAACATCTTCCCCATCCATATAAATGATGGTCCGGGCATTGTTCCAGCCAAATTTTAATTCCATTTTCTGAGCCAGTTCTGCCACCTGCTGCTGTGCCTCCACCGGCACTTTTTCCTGCAGAGCCCGCAAAGTGACTGCCCGGTACATGGCGCCGGAATCGATGTAAGTATACCCAAGTTTTTTTGCAACTTCCCGGGCGGTAGTGCTTTTCCCGCTGGCTGCCGGACCATCTATGGCGACAATTATTTTCCTAATTTTCCCCATCCGATTCTTCCAGTAGGTCCTTTTTATGCAGCTCGGCCAATTTTCGCAGCTTCTGTACTTCTTCAGCCATCAGCGACCGCCACTCCCCGGTCTTCATATCATCGACCCGAAGTCCGGCAAATTCAATGCGGTGGAGTTTTTTTACCTGATATCCCAGTGTTTCTAACATCCGGCGGATCTGACGGTTCCGCCCTTCATGCAATTCTACCTCCAGCAGGCTGGCATTATCCATAATGCGTATCTCTTCCACCTTGCAGGGGGCAGTTTTACGGTCATCCAGCATGATCCCATTCCGGAAATGATGCAGATCTATCGGACGAATTCGCCGGTCTAATAATACCCGGTAAATTTTCTGGACATGAAATCGGGGATGCGCCAGGAGAAAGGCCAGTTTACCATCCGAAGTCAGAAGAAGTGCGCCGGTAGTGTCATAATCCAGCCGGCCTACTGGAAAAATCCGTTGATCTACCTCCACCAGATCCAGAACTGTCTTGCGCTGCCGTTCATCACTGGCAGTGGTAACAGTGCGCAGAGGTTTATTCAGTAAGATAAACAGATGCTTCTCTTCCGGTCTCACCTGCTGGTTATAATATTCCACTTTATCCTTATAGGGATCAATGCGGGCGCCCATTTCAGTAACCAATTCACCATTCACCTTGATCGACCCGGCGGCAATAAGGTCATCACATTTGCGGCGGGAGCCCAATCCGCATAAGGCTAAGAAACGGTTAAGCCGGATCTGGTTCTTTTCCATCGGAAATTTCCTCTCCGGCCGGCTTTTTATCCTCGGATTGCAGGCCCAACTCGTCCAACTCAATCTCTTTCAGAATGGTATCATGATGCGGAAATCTTTCATCCTCAATATCGATCAATTCATCGATCTCTTTCAATTTGGGCAGATCTTCCAGCGATCTAAGGCCGAAATATTCTAAGAATTTTTTAGTTGTGATATATAAAAACGGACTACCGGGAGCTTTGGCACGACCGGAGATGGTGATCAGATTGCGGGAAAGCAAGGTTCTGATCACACCATCCACATTCACTCCCCGGATTTCCTCCAATTCATGTTTAGTGATCGGCTGCTTGTAGGCAATAATGGCCAGAGTCTCCAGTGCTTTCTGTGAAAGCCGGGATTTCTGTCGGTTCTGGTTCAACCGCTCCACATAATCCGCATACTCCGGGAGGGTAAATATCTGATATCCTCCGGCAATTTCTCTGATTTCGAAAGTTCTGGCGGTGTTCCGGTAATTCTCATTCAACGTTTGAACCGCAGTTGTAATCTCTTTGGGTGTGAGCAGCGGAATTACCTCCCGAATTCTGGATATTGAAAGGGGGGTATCGCTGGAGAACAATAGCGCTTCCAGGATATTCACAAATACTTTTTTATCTTCGGTCGAGGCTTCCATCTACTCAATTAATTTTTATAAAGTTGATTTACCGGTAATCAATAAGCGATGCAAAGATACATAAATAAACGAACGGTTTCAAATGGTTATCATTTTCGTATGGGGAAAATAGTTCACATCTGGGAGGTTGAATCAACAACTTTCGAAGCCGATTTTTCGGAGAAAAATTCTTTATCCCTCAATTCAAAATACTTTTCCATGCTCAGTGGCTGCAATACCACCAGCCGGATTTCTCCAAAAATGTCAGATTGCTTGGCGGAAAGAAACTGCAGGCGCAGCAGATCCAGCATGGCCATAAAGGTTACGATCAGTTCCATTTTGCTCTGCAGCGGTTGGCATACTTCCCTGAAAAGCACATAAGGCCGCTCAGCAATTTGCCGAAAGATATACCTCACCTGATCTTCAAGAGTGACCCGGATAACACTCACCTGGTGCACGGTCACCTTGGGCATTTCATCCAGTGCCTTCTTGAAGGCAGTCAATAGATCGAACAGGGAGGCATCCTCCAGAAAAAGATCTTCCTCCGGTCCAGCTGCTTTTATTTCCACCGGAGGGACGGCCCGGGAAAAATAGCGGCGTTGCCTATTTTCCAGATCACCCAGCGAAAAGGAGGCCTCCTTGAACTGTTTATATTCCAGCAATTGGGCTACCAGCTGGGCACGGGGATCTTCGATCTCTTCCTCCAAGCTTACTTCGGGCTTCGGAAGCAGCATCCGTACTTTGATCAGCATCAAAGTGGCCACCATCTCGATAAACTCGCCGGCAATATCCAGGTCGAGTAACTGCATCATTTCCAGATATTGCAGATATTGACGGGTAATTTCGGCAATGGGAATATCATAGATATCCACTTCATTCTTCCTGATCAGAAAGAGCAGCAGGTCAAAAGGACCTTCGAAGACCGGCAGTTTAATTTTATAGGACATATTTAGTACTGGGAATTTTTTCTACGACTACTTGAATTTTAATTTTTATAAAAACTTAACCACCAAGGCACTAAAACACCAAGACACAAAGGCACTAAGAATATTAGAGCTATCTATTTAAATCAAATAAATTTACTCTCATTGAATTAACCTGCTTTGCTATCTTAATACTTTATTTTAAAACCTTTGTGACTTGGTGTCTTAGTGGTTTTGAATAAGTCAGACTAAATCATTTATTCATCGAATATGTTCAGTAACGAAAATGCTTGATCTCCTCACCCTGCTCACCGATCTCGGTCATGGCCTCGATGCCGATTCGCAGGTGCAGGTCGGTGAATTTCTCGGTCACTTCCCGATCTGATTCCTCCGTTTTTACTCCTTCCGGCATCATTGGCAGATCGGATACTAATAATAGGGCTCCCCGGGAAATTTCATTGGCATGTCCGACAATAAACAAGGTCGCGGTTTCCATATCGATGCCAATGGCAGAGATCTGGTTAAGGTACTTCTTAAAACTATCATCCCATTCCCACAGCCGGCGGTTGGTGGTGTAAACCACGCCGGTGCGGTATTCCATGCCATGCTCCAGGATTTTGTTCGAAATGAACTTATGCAATTTAAAGGAAGGAAGCGCCGGCACTTCCGGGGGAAAATAATCGTTGCTGGTTCCATCACCGCGGATGGCGGCGATGGGCAAGATAAAATGGCCGATTTCCGCCGACGGTTTAAGGCCGCCGCATTTTCCCAGAAAAAGGACTCCCTTCGGTTTGCGGGCAATCAGTAGATCCATGATGGTGGCAGCATTGGCTGACCCCATCCCGAAATTAATGATCGATAAACCATTGCTGTTGGTGGCTAACTGCATCGGACGTCCGTATCCTTTAATATCAGCTTTGAATTGCTCGGCAAATTCCTGCACATAATTATAGAAATTAGTCAATAAAATATAATCACCAATTTCATCCAGCCGGGCGCCGGTATAACGGGGAAGCCAGTTTTTGGCAATGTCTAATTTTGTTTTCACGATTTCATCTTTTCAACTAGTTCACCAAGGAAAATAAATTGCAACAGATAATATAATGCAATAGCAGGAAAAATACCAAGGCAACCTCAGACATTTTCCTGATTCAGGAAAAGAAGTATTAATTTTATAACACAACTGTAGCTTTATGAAAACAATATTATCGCATTCCACTTACATTAACCTACCCCACTTAAAATTCTCAATCCTAATACGCTTTTCAAGCCCCTCCCTTATGCATGTATAGTTCGGAAACATAGGTTACACTTTATATCATTTTCAAAATCGGTTGAGATGAAAACAATAGTATTGCATCCTTTCTTTCTTGACCCACCCCACTTAAAATTCATCGATATTGAGCTTTTTTCAGGCTCCTCCCTAATACAGTAGGGAGGGGCTACGGCCTGCCTGCCGAAGCTTCGGTGCAGGCAGGGGTGGGTTATGAATTACCAATACCTGATATCTATTTCCCAGAATATTTCTTATCCCACCACTCATGCCAATTCTTCAACGCCGATTTATTGAACTGCTGCATTTTCATGGCATCATAGCCAAAATTATCTCCACTTACGGATACCAGGATGTCCAGTGCTTTCTGGCGCAGAAATGGAATCTGGCAAAAATCTAAAAAATCAATCAATTTCTGACTGCCTTGCTTCTGATCCATATCAAAAATGCGGTGGGCAATCTCAAATCGTTGAAAGGGATTCTGCACCTGCGAATAGAGCACCAGCAAACTATCGGTTTTCCGACTATCGGCCAGTATCTCTTCCAGCTGCGAGTCACTTAAGATCATTCCGGCTGCAGAATCAGCTTCATGCATATGGTCATGCAGGTTTTGCTCAGGTGCAGTTTCCTCGGCATGTCGTTCCAGGTTTTGAAATCCCTTCCCCAGTAACCAGAAGACCAGAATAGCCGAGAGGAAAACGGCCAGACCGACAGCCAGATTACGCAAGGCTATCGTTTTTTTAGCAGCCCGGATGATATATAATCCTAAAGTGGTGACAAGCAACACCAATCCATAAGTGGATACCACAGTGGGACCGCTGGGCAAATCCCAGATATATGATAAAAACAGACCGAGCATCGAGACAAAGGTGCCCATGCTCCATCCCAGCACCAGCTGCAGCCACAATTTTTCGGTTATCATAATCGTGGCAATGGCCGGGACCACCAGGAACACAAATACCAGCAAGACTCCGGCGGTACTGACCGAGTGAGTGATAACAATACCGAAGGAAACATAGAACAGAAAATCCCACAGCCGGACATTCAATCCTTGCTGATAAGCTAATTCCGGGTTCTGGGAAATTAATAAGAAGCGGTCCCG
>MESS01000074.1:43895-45090 GCA_001771055.1 Caldithrix sp. RBG_13_44_9 | reverse complement strand
CGATTCCAAACAGAAAGGCAAAAGTCGCGCCCAGGGCAGCGATCTGAGCCAACGCCAGATCCACAAAAATCACCTTGCGCTTAATGACATGAATACCCAGATAAGAGTGAATCCCCACCAGAACCAGACACTCGGCAAAAGCCGGCAGCATGATATCAATCATTTCGAAAGTCATTTGTTTAAATATTCTCCTTTATATCTTTTTTTGATCTCGAGATGTACTGTAAAAGAGTCAGTCAATAGTTTAGTGCCAAGCAGCGATCAGCTGATTTATCCAGCCATCCACCATGGTGATATAAGTCTCTGAAGCTCCCATAATACCTATGGGTACTATCACGGGTATTCCCTGAACTTTTTCGGCAATTTCCCTGACTTTGCGTTCATCAAAATAGTTTTCTGCTAAAATGACCCGGGCATTTTGCTGCTTGATATTATTGATTAACTGCTCCACATGTTTGGGAGAGGGGGGAATTCCCGGTTTAGGTTCAAGGTAGCCGATGATTTCGAGTCCAAAGAGCTTTTCAAAATAAACCCAGGTCTGATGATAAGCCACCAGCTTCCGCCCCCGGTATGGCAGCATCTGTTTCATCCAGCCACCCAGATAATTGATCAGTTTATTTTCCTGAAAGGATTCATTTTCCAGAAAGGAAATGAGATTTCCCGATTGAGCCAGACTGGTCAGAGTCTCTCCTCCCAGGATCTGCAGGAGCTGTTCACCAAACAAGCGCCGATCGATTTCCTGCTTATACTTATCCAAATTTTGCTGGAAATAGGATTTATTTTCTGGATTTATTTTCATTAAACCGATGGTAATATTCTCGGCGATAATTTTTGCATTCAATGGACTGGTGTGAATATGCGGATTACCATAAATATGCACATCACCCTGACTGCGGTCCGGTGAAAACGGAACTTCCAGCATGGGAATACCATCGGCGACAGCCACATAGCCAGGCTGTCCACTGCGGATTTTGGGATTGCGGGATTTATCAATCAGATCCGGCACCCACAGCTCCAGATCCAGACCGGTTTCAATAAACAGATCGGCTTTGGTCATCCAGACCGCAAAGCTGGGTTTGGGTTTCACATAATGGGCATCCTGATCACCCGCCACGATGGCATTCACCTCTACCTGATCCCCCCCGATGGCCCGGACAATATCAGCATAGACGGTGAGAGTGGTTACCACCTTGAT
>MESS01000074.1:33327-43875 GCA_001771055.1 Caldithrix sp. RBG_13_44_9 | reverse complement strand
CGAATCTAAAATACACATATTCACTTTGCCAGAAGGTGAGATACGGGACAATCTTCCATAAATATTGATCCTTATTCCCAGTTTCCAGGGGTTGAGCCAGATCACCCCGCAGGCCGGCAATCCAACGCTGACCCAGCCGGTAGTCCAGATAGCTGTAAGCCCCGAAAGCTTTGATGGGATCCATCCCAGGGAGTTCTTTTTTCACATAGAACATTTCACTGCGCCAGGTGATTCCTTTATAAAGTGCCCGGTTGAGCGGGCTCCAGGCCAGAGTCAGGTCCAGGCCGGCCATATAGGTCCAGCGGTGATTTTTATCCAGATCAAAACCCAGTGAATCATTGGTGCCGGCTAAACCGCTCACTCCCCATTCGAAATAGGTATTGGGATCCAGATCATAGTAATTTTTCAGATGCAGGAGGGTGGCAGGTAAGCTGTACTCCTCCCCGCTGAACAGAATCTCATTTTCTGAATTGGTAACCTGTAATGTCAGCTCATTCACCCGCGCTATTAGGGACGGCATTAACCAATTAACTGACAAGCCGGTTTGGTTAAGACCCTCTTCCCCCATAAACAATTCAATAGGAAGCGGATAACCAATTTGATCCAAGGCATGAGCATGCCAGCGATTAAGTACCCCAAATTGCTGTTTGAATTTCCCGGCGGTAATATTCAAGTGTGGCAGCGGATTTATCCAGGTGGCATACGCTTCTGCCAGGGCGATTTCTTCCGGGCTGAATTCCAGGATCACTTTGGCCATGCTGAAGGGATCCAGATTGGACTGCACCGCCACTTCCACCACCCGCAAGGAGAAGCCGCTCCGCTCTTCCTCAGTATAATGGGGTGCTTCACTCAAATATTTGCCCAGCATATCACCAGTTACACTGATTTCCGGATTCAGTGCCTGCAGAGAACGTGACCCTCCCTGAAAAGTTTTACTTTTAATTTCTTCGCTGCCAGTTGGAGAAGATTGGATTTTCTTCTGGGCAGACTGCCTTAAACGCTGCCGCTCATCTTGTTCCTGTTTTTCTTTCAGTTGGGATTGCTTGGTTTGAAGGGAATCGCTCTTCTGAGAAAGAGTATCATCCTGGGCAGATAAAGCTAACTCCTGGCTAAATACATATCCGGATAAAAAGACCACCATAAAAATAAATAAAATCATTCGCATAAAATGATATCTCCAATTTTCGATAACATGTTAACAATTGTAAACTGACAAACAAGAGAAATCGAGGTGACTAAAAAGTCACGGGAGGAGGACGGTTGGTCTGAACAAAGGAAAGTTTGAATCTTTTCAGCTGGAACTGACAAACCTCAAAAAATGAAGACTGTCCAGGCAGATTAAATAACATGACCAGTAGAAAGAACATAACCATAGTGTGAAGAACCTGCTCTAGCAAAAAGGCTGGACATTGGGTAGGCTCTACCAGCTGCCAGTTGTGGTTATGTATTACCGGCCCGATCAGCAGGATCAATATAAAAAATGTGATAAACAGAGCCGGTATTCCGGCTTTAAGATAATAGCAGCTTTTGTACATGACAGTCATCTAGTTCCAAATTTGTTAAAAGTAATCACGAAAACTAATTTAAAGGTAGAAATTTCTAAAAAATTCCTAAATAAGTTCAATTAGGACGGTAAAGGGCATAACTTAAGTATGGTAAAAAAATATATAGCCATTTATTAAGAAATTATTTTATATTATGACGAATTTCTATGTTAGCAGAATTTTCTTCAAATCAGATTTTCGGTCAATATTCATACCCATCGTTTGAAATCGGAAAATATCCGTTGTCAAAAAGAAATAGAATGACCTTCAAGTATTTAAAGATCAAGCAGAAGCATTGGAATAGATGACAGCTGCAAGGTGAAGACTTTTTAGTCTTGTCACCTTAACCATTAAATCACAAAAGAAGGTAACTTAACCCAAAGGAGAGTGAGATATGGAATACGAGACCACTTCAACAATGAGTCCGCTATGGATGATTATCTGGCTGGCGGTAGTGATCTTTATTATTGCTTCCGTTTGGAAGGTATTCACTAAGGCTGGCAAGCCAGGATGGGCAGTTTTAATTCCTTTTTATAATGCCTATGTGTTTTTGCAGATTGCCGGCAAACCCGGCTGGTGGCTGATATTGTTTTTCATCCCTTTTGTTAATTTTATCATTGGAATTATTGTCAGCATCGCCCTGGCTGAGAAGTTTGGCAAAGGAGTAGGTTTTGCCATGGGCTTGGTTTTCTTAGGATTTATTTTTTACCCGATCTTAGGCTTCGGGAGTGCCCAATACCAGGCGGCGAAAGCATCATAGTTTTATTCATCGCTCTTCCCGAAAATTTATAACTTTGGGGAAGATCAATTGGAACATCAAGGCATAAAAAAGGCTGCTCATTTAGCAGCCTTTTTTATTACATAATTTTCACACAAAATTATCGCCCTCTAATGCGGTCCACCAGACTGACCGTGATTCCAGAAATTAATATAATACATCCAAACCACAGGATACTGATCAGTGGTTTTTCGCTCACTTCCACTGCCAGCACATCCTTTGGAGCATTTTCGGCCGGTGCCCCGCCATGAATGGCTAATACAATCTTTCCATCGTTAGCATCCAGTGATTCGATATGCAGCTGGTAATTGGTCTCCGGCACCGTTACATCATTCCCCTGCAGTTTCCCATTCTCCATCCACAGTGCCGGCTGCAGAGTAAATTCTTTGGAATTGCCATTCTGAGAAACCGCCACCGTTAAGTCAGCTTTCACTGCCATGGGGGACTGATCCATATGATCCCCAACCACGAAACGGTTAAAGGTGATCTTTAAATCATCCAGGATTTGGGTCTGATTCTTAGTCAGCTCCAGCTGTTTATTCTGGGAGGTTTCTCCAGGCTGGAAGGAAATGGGAGAGATATAAATGTCCTTTTTCAGACCGACCTTCACATGGGGAGAGAGCATGTAGCTCTTGGTGTATTCGCTGAAATAGAATTGGGGATCAGCCTGGTAACTGCCATCATCATTTTTGACAATCAACTTGGCCCGGTCTTTTCCATCTGCCCGTTCCTCGAAATTGACAAACTGCAGATCGTATCCAAATTGGCTGCCCTGGAATTCTCCGGCTGGCAGGATGATCTTTTCACTTGAACTGTACATGGAAGAGGTGATAATTCCGATGATCATAAGCCCCACTCCCACATGCGAAAGATAAGCACCGCTTTTGGAGGGCAATTTTCGTAAAAATTTCACTCCCACATAGCCATTGATGAAAACTGCAAAAACTGAAAGAAAAATAATAACAATGGAAACCGGTTTGCTGAGTCCGAATGCTATTCCCAGGACCGTCAACAACAATGCAAAGCTAATTCCCAGAAACAGGGTCTTTTTATCCCGCATTTCCGATACCTTCCAGATCAGCAGCGGAGCAAAGGCCATGCTGAGCAGCATGAAAACTGCTACCGGGATGCTGATAACATTATAGAATCCCATGGACACATTGGAAGGTTTACCGAAAAGGCCGGTATAGATAGGAGAAGAGGTAGCCACAAAGACCACCAGACCGGTGAAAAAGAGTGACATCATTCCCAGCAGGACAAAGGTTTCGCGGCTGAAGATCCCCTCGGCAAATTTGGGACTGTCGATCAATTTCAGGGAGAGAAAAAAGAAATATAAAAAAATTCCCGAGAATAACACCACGAAGGAGATCAGATAAAGATTGAGATCCGATTCGGCAAAGGAGTGCACCGAAAAATCGGCCAGGACTCCAGAGCGGGTGAGGAACGATCCCCACAGAACCGAGATAAATGCCAGACCGGCTAAAAATAAATTGGTTTTTACCAGACCTTTCTGGCGGATCTGGATCAGGAGTCCATGCAGCAATACCGCCATGAACAGCCAGGGTACCAGGGAAGCATTCTCCACCGGATCCCAGGCCCAGTAACCTCCCCAGCCCAAGGTAACGTATGACCAGTACCCTCCCATAATGATGCCGGTTCCTAAAAAGAGGGTAGAGAAAATCACCCATGGTCGGGCCTGCACCACCCAATCTGAGAATTTTTTCTTGACCATGGCATTCATGGCCATGGCAAATGCCACTACCGTGGAACTGTAACCGACAAACATTACCGGGGGATGGATGATCATCCAGGGATTCTGCAGCAGCGGATTCAGGCTGGCGCCGTCGGCCGGAGTAAAGCCCACCGGGGCATCGGCATGAACATGCCAGAGCATAGCGAAAGGACTTTTCTTCAGGAGGATGAGCAGCAGGAAAGACTGCACCAGCAGGACAAAGAACATCACCAGCGGTTCGCGGCGGGCAATGCTGCGTATCAAAACGATACTGTACAGCGTCCCGAAGACCAACCATAATAGGAAAGTCCCTTCCTGACCAGCCCAGAAGGTAGAAATCAGGTAATAGGCCGACAACTGCAGGGAAGTATAGCTATAGACATAATTAAGCTGAAAATTGTGGGCAAAGATGTTATAGTACAGCAGGATGGTGGCAAACACAATTCCAAAACTGCCCAGAGCAAAGCTGCGATTGGCCAGATGAAAATAGCGCTCATCCTGATCGCGGTAAAATAGCCAATAGGCAGCAGTGGCGACGGCGGTTGCTATAAAAGCAATAGAGAGGGCAAGGATTCCGCTGATCATACGTCCACTCCTTCGGCCTGATATTTAGATGGACATTTCACCAGCAGTTGCTCAGCTTCAAATAGACCCTGAGTGTAGCGGCCGATCACCACGATCTCTTCAGCCTGTTCCAGATTGGCCGGTTTCACCCCGTGATATACCACTTCGAATTGCTCACCCTTATCGTCCGTCATCTTGAAGCTGAAAATTTTCTTCTCCATATCAAAATTTTCACTACCCGCTACCCGCTGCCCTTTCACCTGCACCACTTTCTTGCTCTTCTTGGCCTCGGTGAGGGAAACATAGGGAGTAAGGGACTTGCTCAGGTTTATTGCCGCAAAGGCGATAAACACCAGAACAATGACTATCCCGACAATATATTTAGGTTTCATTTCATTCCTCCTTAATTAGGTGATGACCCAAACTGATTGTTCCTTCAACGTCCGGATTTGGAAAAATCTTCCTTAAATTCCAGTTTTTGTTTAATTTTTTTCAGCACTTTATCGAGGTGCATAAGATAGAAGAAAATCCCACCCCAGATCAGAAGACATACCGCTAAAACCACATATATATCAGACATAATAAAAATCCTTCTTTGAAATAGTTATTTGTCAAGATTATCCACTACTAATTTAGTGCGGGCAGTATCTATTTTCAGCCGCAGCATCCAGTAAAACAGCAAAGTAAAACCGAACAGTGAGCCGAGAAAGATCTGCAGCATCCGGCCGTCCATTTTAATTTTACCCTCCGGATTGATGAGCGGATCGGGATGGAGTGATTCATAAACCCGGGGGATAATGATCACTAAAAACGGAACGGTTATAAAAGCAATGATCGAATAGACTGCGGCCAGTTTGGCTTTTTGCTCATCGATATCCACTGCCGAACGCAGAGCAAAATAAGCTGCATAAATCAATAAAAGTATAAAGATAGAGGTTTCGCGCGGATCCCAGTTCCAGTAAGACTGCCAGATCTTTTTAGCCCAGATGGAACCAGTCACGGTCGCCAGCAAGGCAAAAATAAGACCGATCTGAGCAGAGGATGAAGCCCAGATATCATACTTTTTCTCAGGCCGCCGCAGATATTGCATACTGGCCAATGCCGAAATTAAAAAAGCCAGGGTTGCCAGCCAGGCTACCGGTACATGGAAAAATAAAATCCGGGCAGTTTCCCCCAATCCTTTGGCGGGAGGGGCATAGAGAAATGCTCCGAGGATAATCAACAGCATCCACAGTCCTAAAAAATATTTCCACCAGTTTCTATTTAAACCCATCTATTTTCTCCAAATAAACTCAAATAATAATAATGAAAGAGTAATAATCACAATGGAAAATGAAAATAAAATCTGCAGATCAGGCAGACATTCTGCCAGGGTTCCACCATCCAGCGCCAGGCGGGTACCATGGATGCCGGAAATCAAGAGCGGCAGAGAGATTGGAAAAGAAAGAACCGCGAACAGAGCTCCCTTGGCACTGGCCTGGGAAATAATGGCGGCAATCAGGGTAGCCACCGAAGCCAGACCAAAACTTCCCAACAGGATGATGAACAAAAAGACCCTGAAATTTCCTACACTCACTCCCAGCATGGCCAGATAGATCGGAAGAATGAATAATTCCAGGCTGAATAACAAAACCATGTTAAAAATCCATTTGCCCAGAAAAACGGCATTAGCTGAAGTAACCAGACGCAGGGTATCTGCAGTCTGCTGTTCCTCTTCGCGGACAAAGATGTGAGACAATCCGGACATGGCGGAAAAGAACAGGATTATCCACAGCAAGGGAGATAAAATTTCACTCTTCAACCGTAGCGGACCAATGGAAAAACTGATGGCGGTAAGAGTAGTAATGGCAAATAAAAAAATCGCATTCAGCGCATAGCGGGAGCGGAATTCAAGATGGAAGTCCTTCAAAAATATGATATAGGCATTACGCACCAAGAGCAATTTTAATCTCCCCAAATTTTACTTCGGCAGGTTCATTGGTTGCAAAAATCAGAATTCGGTCTTTTTTCTGTTCCTGCATAATTTCATACACCAGGGCGGCACCTGCTTCATCTAAATTCGCAGTGGGTTCATCCAGAATCAGAAATTCCGGTTGATGCAGAAGGGCGATGACATACTTCATGCGCTGCAGCATTCCGGAAGAAAATGTCCGGAGTTCATCCAGTTCCCTTCCCCGCAGGCCCATCCGCTCCATTAGCCGTTTCAGCTGACTGTTATCCACTGCCAGACCGCGAATGCGGGCAAAAAAGGAATAGTTCTCGAAAGCAGTCAAATAATTATACAACTGAAGGTAAGGACCAACTAATCCCATGCGGGCATAGATCTCTTGGTCGGAAATATTTTTCTGATCCCGGGTGAACCGGATCTGTCCTTTATAAGGCCGGTTAAGCTGACAGACAATCCTGACCAGAGTAGTTTTTCCGGAACCATTTGCCCCGGTCAGCACCAGGGAATGCCCGCTGGCAACCTCAAATGAGATATTCTCAAAAATCAGACGCTGATTGAATTTCTGTGATATATCTGATCCGGTTATTTGCCACATGGTTTTGCTTTTGTTTAAGATTTTAATAGAACAGGCCTGCCTGGCTGACGAGTCCGCAAAATTATCCTCAGGAGAACCCGGCAGACAGGGATGACGCTGAAATTTACGGATTTACGCTGATAGATTTTTTATGAATGTGCCTAATCTAAAAACTATCAGTTACTCGATGTTATTACGAGCACAGCGAAGTAATCTATTCCCCGGATAATATTCCTCAGCCCATCAATTGACTGATTCATAGCTATCTGTCCAACCATTGATGAGGATGTTGCAATGTAAAAATTAATTAACGGCCTAAATTTACAAAAACTTTCCAGTGGTACTAAAAAGTATCTAAAATATTATGTCCGATCATGAGTCTATCAATAAGTTACTTTTTACAAATTGGCAAAATCACCCAGACTTTAAAAAAATTCATGGTACGCTATTTTTCTCTTGAAATAATCTTTTTTTGAATTATATTTGTGTCATAGTTAAGAGGGAATCGAATTCAGCATCTTTGTTACCAGCCATATTTGTTTCAATAAAAAGTGAGGATCAGGCAACAACTATTTGTTACCACGCTCAATTGATGTTAGTGTAAATTAATTTTTGGAGAATATTATGCGTGGTAATCCTATCCGTGAATTTGTCCCTGACCATTTGTATTTTAGCCTGAAGTCCATGGGATTCCTGGACGAACGTACCATCCGGGATTATTATTTGAAGAAAAAGTTCGAAAATTTACGTGCCCAATATTCACCGCGGCAAATTTTCGGGATCCTGCAGAAAGAATTTCCCTACATCTGTGAAGACACCATCCGGAAGATCATTTATACCCGCCGCAATACTAGGGAAGAAGATGAATTTAATTTTTCCAAAGAATCCGAAGAGAAATGGAAGGTGTTTGCCGGGTTATAGATCTGGTTATTCCCAATCGAGAAACTGCAGAATTTCTCCGGCGGCCCGCTCTGCCGCTCCGGCCGGTCCCAGAATTGCAGGAATTTTTTGCAGTTCAGCCGCCACCTGCCGGTAATATTCCGGATCATCCAGGTATTTTTTTAGCTCTTCTGAGATTCGCTCCGGGGTTACTTTATATTGAATCAATTCCGGAACTACCGTTTTCTGCAATACAATATTCGCCAGGGCAATATTTTTAATGGTCACCAAAAAGCGGCCAATCCAGTAAGTTAGTGATGCCACCTTATAGAGCACGATCATGGGAGTTCCCAGATAGCCGGTCTCCAAGGTGGCGGTACCACTGGCTACCAATGCCACCCGGGTATACTTCAGCAAGTGATGGGTATCATGGTCAACAATTTTAATAAATGGATATTCCTGCAGGTAGTATTGGAGCAGATCCAACGGAAGGGTGACACTTTTACCAACCACCCATTCGTACTTTCTGGAGGATTCAAAATTTTTGGCTGCCCGGGCCATTACCGG
Source organism: Caldithrix sp. RBG_13_44_9 (assembly GCA_001771055.1). Lineage (GTDB taxonomy): Bacteria > Calditrichota > Calditrichia > RBG-13-44-9 > RBG-13-44-9 > RQOF01. Next base: position 35,289 of record MESS01000074.1, on the reverse strand, counting down.
CAGCAGTTGCTGTACTTCATGCATCCGGGAACCCGGCAACAGAGCGATGATCGGTTTCGCAGGATCCAGATGGTGTCGGGTGCGAAAAGAATTTTCTGAAGTTTCTATCCGGATCTCATCTGCCAGGGGGTGGCCCACAAATTTGGCAGTGATCCCGTGGCGGGCGTAAAACTCTTCTTCAAATTTGAAAATGACCAGCGGCAGATCCACTAACCGCCTGATCTTTTCTATGCGATTCTTTCCCCAGGCCCACAGCTGCGGACAGATATAATAGATTACAGGAATATTATTTTTTTTGACCATCCTGGCCAGCCGGAGATTGAATCCGGGATAATCCACTAAAATAACCGCAGCTGGTTTTTCGGTTTCACACCATTCACGCAATCGTTTGAATACTGACTGGATAAAAGGCAAATGCCGGATGATCTCGGCAAAGCCCAGGAAGGCCATCTGCCGGATATGGAAAAACAGCAATACCCCGCGCCCAGCCATGGCATCTCCCCCGATACCAAAAAAATTCAATTCCGGAGCCTGTTTCTTTAATTCATGAACCAGGTCGGCGGCATGGCGGTCACCGGAAGGCTCACCGGCAATAATCAGGATTTTGTTGTTTTTCATCTGAAATGATCCGTACTGAAAACAGATTAGATCCAGTGAAATTGAATTTAATTCCAAGAATAACTTACTTAAGGCACAATATTGATTGAACTGAATTCTTCTTCAGTAATCCCTTGCCCCGGGTTTAAACCCGGGGCAAAATAAAAAAAATGATTCCACTGACTTTACTTACAAAAATGAGAATTTTATAAATTATGACTATTAAGATATTCAAAAAAAATAGCGAGTAACTTCCGCTTACCCGCTATGAATTGGTACATACTAATCATGGATCATCAGAATTAGGATGAGAAGACCGGTTTATCCTTTCAAAATTTCATTTTCTTTGGCGTGAAAAAGTTCATCCACCTTTTTCACATATTCATCGGTCATTTTCTGAATTTTATCTAACGTTTTGTGACTCTCATCTTCAGAAATTTCGTGATTTTTCTCTACTGCCTTTACATGTTCATTAGCATCCCGTCGCACATTTCGCATGGCCACTCTGGTCTCTTCACACAATTTCCGGATGACTTTCAGGAGATCCTGCCGGCGTTCTTCGCTCAACTCCGGGATGGGCACCCGTACCACATTACCGTCATTGGTCGGATTTAGTCCCAGATCTGAGGTCAGGATGGCTTTTTCGATTTCCCCGATCATTCCCTTATCCCAGGGCTGAACCACCAGCATCCGGGCTTCCGGGGCTGAAACGGTGGAAACCTGGTTTAATGGCATCGGCGATCCGTAATATTGAACCTTTACCACATCTAGCAAAGCAGGGCTGGCACGTCCGGTGCGGATGCGGGTTAATTCATGGTGGAGATGTTCCAGCGATTTCTTCATGCGGGATTCGGCATCCCGGTAAATATCGTTGACCGTCATATTCTTATGCCCTCACTTTGGTTCCAATAGGTTCACCCAGAATTACCTTTTTCAGATTTCCAGCATGACCCATATTAAAAACAATAATGGGAAGCTGATTGTCCATGGAGAGAGTAATGGCCGTAGGATCCATTACCCGCAGTCCATCCTGGACAACCTGCATATAGTTCAGTTCGGAAAAAAATTTGGCGTCCGGAAATTTTTCCGGGTCAGCTGAATAAACCCCATCTACCCGGGTTCCTTTCAGGATTACTTCGGCTTCGATTTCAATGGCACGTAAAACCGCGGCGGTATCGGTGGTAAAATAGGGATTGCCGGTGCCGGCAGCGAAGATCACGATCCGCCCTTTTTCCAGATGACGGATGGCCCGGCGGCGAATGAAAGGTTCGGCTACTTGCTCCATCGGGATGGCGGTCTGTACCCGGGTGTACATCCCCATATTCTCCAGGGCATTCTGCATGGCCATGGCATTGATCACGGTGG
>MESS01000074.1:28026-33097 GCA_001771055.1 Caldithrix sp. RBG_13_44_9 | reverse complement strand
GGTTTTCCGCTCTCGGCTGCCTGCTCTTTGTAGATCCTCATTTCCCGTTCCAGCACTTCCTTCGGGATGTTTTCCCGATCGATGGAAATGGGATTGGAGGCCGCAATATGCATGGAAAGGTTATGGACAAATTCTTTGAAGATATCTGTTTTAGCCACAAAATCAGTTTCACAATTTACTTCCACTAATACGCCCAGTTTATCGCCGGGATGAATATAAGAATGGATCAAACCATCTTTCACTTCCCGGGAGGCTTTTTTCTCAGCCTTGGCAATACCCTTTTTCCGCAGAATTTCAACTGCTTTATCCATATCGCCCTTGGATTCGGTGAGGGCGCTTTTACAATCCATCATACCGGCACCGGTTCGTTCCCGTAATTCCTTTACCATTATGGCAGTTATTTCCATTAGTCTGTTCCTTTACTTGGCAATTTCTAATTTTTCACTTCTTCTTTTTTCACCGGCAATTCTTCCGCTTCCAGTACCTTGGCGTGAATCGCTTCCTTTCCTTCCAGAATCGCATCGGCTATCACCCTGGCAATGACGGTAACCGATTTGGTAGAATCGTCATTCCCCGGGATGGGGAAATCAATGTGGGTAGGATCGCAATTGGTATCGACAATGGCAAAAATAGGCACCCGCAGTTTTCTGGCTTCGCGGATAGCTATCTCTTCTTTCTTAATGTCCACCACGAAGACCGCACCGGGAATTTTTTTCATTTCCTGAATACCGGCAAATACTTTTTTCATCTTATTGATTTCACGTTCAACTTGCAGGCGCTCTTTCTTAGTTAATTTTTCTACTGTCCCGTCCAGTACCATTTTTTCCAGATTCTCCAGATGACGGACGCTCTTTTTGATAGTAGAAAAATTAGTCAGAGTTCCACCCAGCCAGCGTTCCACGATATATGGATTCTCACAGCGGATGGCTTCGGCTTTAAGAATATCTTTGGCCTGTTTCTTGGTACCCACGAACAGGATGGGATCGCCGTTGGCAGAAATTTCCTTAATGGCGGCATAAGCCTGTTCCATATTTTTGAGGGTTTTCTGAAGATCAATAATATGAATCCCATTTCTTTCCATGAAGATATAGGGTTTCATTTTGGGATCCCAGCGCCGGGTAAGATGGCCAAAATGGACGCCGGCCTTTAACAAATCTTCCAATGCAACTTTCATCATAAGGCAAACTCCTTAACTTTCGGGTTAATCCTCCACCGTTTTTATGCTTTCAGAAATCAGTCAACTGACTGACACCCTCTGAAAGATCCAACGGTGTGTGTGATTTTTATGTATAAAAAACCCTTCCGGTAACGAAAAAGGAAGGGCCAGTTTTTCAAAAAATGATTACCGTTTCGAAAACTGGAATCTTTTACGGGCTTTGGGACGACCGTACTTTTTCCGTTCCACCCGGCGGGGATCACGGGTCAAGAAACCGTTGGCCCGCATTTCCGGCCGCAGTTCCTCATTCCATTTCAGCAACGCCCGGGCGATTCCAAGCCTCATCGCTTCCGCCTGTCCGGAAAGGCCACCGCCGTTGATATTGGCAGTGATATTAAATTTTCCCAGGGTATCGGAGGCAATCAACGGCTGCTCGATAACCATCTTCAATACTTCGCGCTTGAAATATTCCAGGAGTTCCCGGCCGTTTACTGCTACTTTGCCCTGTCCCGGAACCAATCTGATCCGGGCGGTGGCATTTTTTCTACGGCCAATTGCATCGTAAAATTCCATCTTTATTCCTTTTAACTAAAATTTTAGCGGTTTGGGATTCTGGGCCTGATGCGGATGGGATTCACCGGCATAGACCTTTAACTTCTTTATCATTTTACGACCCAGGGCATTTTTGGGCAGCATCAATCGCACCGCCCCTTCGATCACCCGGTCGGGATGAGCTTTGATCATCTCCCGGAATGATGTAAACCGGGCGCCACCGGGATAGCCGGTATGATGAAAATAAGTCTTCTGTTCTTCCTTTTTTCCACTCAGTTTTATTTTCTCGGCGTTGATCACCACCACAAAATCGCCCACATCATAATGGGGGGCGAAGCTGGGCTTGGTTTTGCCTCTTAAAATACTGGCAATATGGGAAGCCAGACGGCCCAGGATCTGATCTTTGGCATCCACCACAAACCATTCCTGTTGTCCGGCAATTTCATCGACTTTCAAATAATCCGTTCTCACGCGGTTAACCTCCTGCTAATACAACAATATACACTATAGTTAATTTTAAAGCCTGAAAATATAAAATCTTAAGGTCGCCCAGTCAAGATGAAATTTAAAATGTAGGGAAGCCATATAGCAGGAATTAAACTAAAAGGAAACTGATAACAGGAAAACAGATAAAATCATATCAAACCTGATTTTAAAACATTTTTAATACTTTTCAGAATGTCTGAGAAATAGGAGGTCTAAATATTTCAACAGAATGGCGTAACAATGTCATTCAAAATGATTTCCAAAGATGATTTGCAAAATCAGCCGCTCATAATTATACTTATTTTCAAAAATTGAGAATGATATCATTTTGAGCAGTATAAACCTTTATCGTCAGGAGGAAAAGCTGTGAATATTGCAGTATGCATCAAAGAAGTGCCCGATACCGAGACCCGCCCCAAGATCCATGAGAATGGCAAAGAGATCCAGAAGGAAGGGATCAAATGGATCGTCAGTCCCTATGATGAATATGCCATCGAACTGGGATTACAGCTCACCGAAAAACAGGGTGGTGAAGTGACCATTATATCCTTAGGACCCAAGGAAATCGAAGCCACTATCCGATCCGCCTTGGCCATGGGCGCCCATAAAGCAGTCCGCATTGACGGACCGAAAGTCATCAATGATCCGCTGGTAGTTGCCAGGGGTTTGGCGGCGGTGCTGAAAACCCGGAATTTTGATCTGATCCTGTTCGGCAAGCAAGCCATCGATGATGACAATGCCCAGATCCCGCAAATGGTGGCGGAAGCCCTGGAACTCCCCTGTGTTTCGGTGGTGGTCAAACTGGATCTGCAGGATAAATCGGCGGTGGCAGAACGGGAGATTGAAGGCGGAAAGGAAAAATTAACCTTCCAGCTGCCGGCGGTGATCTCCTGTCAGAAAGGCCTGAACGAACCGCGTTACCGTTCCCTGAAAGGGATCATGGCTGCTAAAAAGATTGTGATTGAAGAAATTCCGGGGGCCCTGGAACCGGAGAAGGTAGCAATAGAAAAACTGAGCTATCCTCCCCAGAAACCGCCGGGAAGAATCGTAGGTAAGGGTGCAGAAGCAGTACCTGAATTATTCAAACTGCTGCGGGAAGAAGCGAAAGTCATATAAAACTGTTATTTACCTAAGATATGGAGACCTTATACCATGGCTAATATTCTGGTGATTTATGAAATTCGAGAAAATAAAATAAAGAAAATTTCGCTGGAAGCCACCAATGCTGCGGTGCAGTTGTCCCGTAACCTGGGCGGTACGGTTTCGGCCCTGTTGATGGGAGCGCAGTTAGACGGGCTGGCAGCAATTGCCGGAGAGTACGGCGCCCAGAAAGTCTACCTGCTGCAGCATCAGGATCTGGAAAAGCACAGCCCGGATGTCTACGCCCGCTTAATTTCGGAAATTGCCCAAGAAATATCCGCTACTCATATTCTGATGGGTGCCTCAGCCATGGGAAAAGATGTATTACCGCGGACTGCTTTCCGCTTAAACTCTCCCCTGGCGCAGGACATTGTCAAGTTTGAGATGCAGAATAGCAAAGTATTATATACCCGGCCGATCATCGCTGGAAAACTGCAGGCCCAGCTTTCCCTGCAGGGTGAATATCAGCTGGCCACCCTGCGGCCGAATGTTTTTCCGGCAGTAAAGAATCCGGTGCAACCGGAAATTATTTCCCTGAAAAAAGCCGTACCCTTTCCAAAAGTACAGGTACAGCAGATTACGGCCTCTGAAGCAGGCAAGCTGGATGTTACCGAAGCTGAGATCATTGTGAGCGGCGGTCGAGGCATGCAAGGACCGGACAACTGGAATCTGATCCAGAATCTGGCTAAGGCCCTGGGGGCAGCGACCGGCGCTTCCCGGGCAGCGGTAGATGCTGGATGGCGGGAACATGGGGAACAGGTAGGACAGACCGGTAAAACCGTCTCTCCCAAGCTCTATATCGCCTGCGGAATTTCCGGTGCCATCCAGCATCAGGCTGGTATGGCATCATCCAAATATATTGTGGCCATCAACAAAGATCCCGAAGCTCCGATCTTCAAGCTGGCCGATTATGGGATTGTGGGAGATGTATTTGAAATTCTGCCCAAACTGACTGAAGAGATCCAGAAGGTAAAAAACCAGTAGGATTTTATATTCTCGCGCAGAGACGCAGAGTAGTCACCAACCTTTACAGTTGGTGAAATGATCTAAAGATGTTTTTCCTCAGCGATCGCAGCGCCTTTGCGCGAGAATATCTTTTACAATTTGGATTTCAAATATCCTTTTAAATCTCGATAGTAATTTTCGTGCGGACCGATCGTAATTAACTCAAGTACTTTTTCATTCAAACGGTAAGCAAGTAAATACTGGGTCGTACTTATTTTGAATTTATAGACGAATATACCCTTTAAATCTCCCTTCTTCTCTTCTCCAATAGCTGGCGTTTTTACGAGTTTCCTGACGGCCTCGTCCACTTTCAGCTTCTGATCCCTATGGAATTTCTTTATCTTTCTGGCGAATAGCGGTGATTGTATTATCTTCATTTCCAACAGTTATCCAAATTGATATTCACTGCCTTCATTGCTATCGAGCTGCTCAACCCCAATCAATATTTCTCTCAGGAGACTGTAAGATAAATCCGGATTTTCCTCGGCCATCTTCCCGATTTTTGCCCAATATTCGATCTGACCGGTCAATGAACGATTCTCAATCTTTGACCGTAACTTTGCTTCTTTGACCAGTAAATCAGATACTCTAATTGCTGAACTCATAAAATACCTATATTTTTTTTGCAACAAAGTAACACAAATTGCTGCAAAGTGCAACTTTATATTTTGAAATGTAACAAATACTTCTTTTAAAATTTGTTTCGCTTTTCTAATTCTTTTATTCCCGCTG
>MESS01000074.1:27775-27917 GCA_001771055.1 Caldithrix sp. RBG_13_44_9 | reverse complement strand
TAAAGAACCACACAACCAGATTGATCATTCAGAGTTTATCACCCTCATACTCTGCGACTCTGCGTCTCTGCGCGAAATTTATTTTTCTTTTCTCCCACGGAGTCGCGGAGCACGCTGTGAAAAGCACTGGAATCAAATCTAA
>MESS01000074.1:27623-27765 GCA_001771055.1 Caldithrix sp. RBG_13_44_9 | reverse complement strand
ATTGCCAACTGCTGACTGCCGACTTCCTATCTGTTGCTTGGAATGTCAGCTGTTTTCAGAGTCCTGCCATGCCAGTTATAAGAACTTCTATAGGGATGTCCGCTTAAAAGCTATTATCGAAGTAATCGAGAATGCAATAATT
>MESS01000074.1:27304-27600 GCA_001771055.1 Caldithrix sp. RBG_13_44_9 | reverse complement strand
AAGATGCAGTGGATAAAAACGTGATTCTCTACTAGTTGATAGATAATTCGGTAGGTTTTATAGTTTATTTCCAGATAATTAAATATTGATACCCTATCCAATTCAGGAGGAATGTGACCTCGTTTGGCAAAACTTGATAAGCTATTACATTTCTTTTCCAGAGCTTCAATAAATCTATCCGCCTTTGATGATGAGTCATTTACCGCAATATATTGAAAGATTTCCAGGATATCTATTTCAGCATCTTCCAGAATAAAAATCTGATATTTCATTTTTCCTGCTTTATTTTTTTTATC
>MESS01000074.1:18400-27123 GCA_001771055.1 Caldithrix sp. RBG_13_44_9 | reverse complement strand
CCCGTCTGAAGCCGGACAAGCATAGTGCATAGAGCAGAGCGTTATAAACTATACCTGTTTTAATCTTTAATCATTCATCTTTAATCTTGTCTTTTGCAAACTGCTAACTGCTTTATTCTTGTCTTCTAATAAAACTCCAGACTGCCGTACCGGCCAGGCAATCATGCCAGGTTTCAGCACCAGCCCTGCGACTGACCGTCCAGAATCCCGCCCCCAAAGGCAGCAGAGAAAGAAAATAAAAAATCCAGTGCTGCAGCGATTGTTTTAAAGTAAGCTTTTTTTGATTTTTATTCAGCACCACCAGTCCTTTCATCATCTTACCAGGAGTCTGACCATAATAGAAATGGAAAAAAGTGTAGTAGCTGCCATAAAGCAGTATCAACATGGGTGAGGGAATCGCCAGATACAAAATGTTCAGCCAGGGAGGAACGAAGGTGATAAAATAACCACCCCACCACCAGTCAGCCGGATCCGGGATAAATCCTTCTGCCGGCTGCAGTAGATAGCAGGGAAACATGGGGGAGATCCACAGGGAATAAATCGCACCACTGCTGACCAGATAATAATAAGCACTACTCAGAATGCCCAGCAATACCCCATCGATCAACTGGGCAAAAATGCGTTCCCGCAGTCCGGCTGGGGTTAGAGTTGGAATTGTTCCCACCTGAGATTCATAGATCTGGAGAAGTCTAGTCAGCAATTTATTCGCCTGTATTTTTATGAATTTTAAAAATGTAAATTTCCCTTTTCCGGGGGCTAAAATTTGCAGAGTCTTATACGTTATTCACTAATTCTACTCACTGTCATTTTTTTTAAATACCCCCAGAACTTCCTCCGCCTGACGGTCAACATTTACTTTTTTTAAGATCTCAATCACGATACCGTTTTCATCGATCAGATAGGTATACCGTTTGGGCATCAGGAACCACAACAGGCCGCCATAAGCGCCATAAGTTTTGGCCACCTGTTTATCTTCAGCGCTCAACAAAGTGAAGGGAAGATGGTGTTTTTCTTTAAATTGCCGGTGGGATTCCGGCGAATCATAACTTATTCCCAGAACAGTAATGCCGTTCTCCTGTAACTGTTGATAACCATCCCGGAAACTGCAGGCCTGACTGGTACAGCCGCGGGTATTATCTTTAGGATAAAAATAGAGAGCAACTTTTTTCCCCTTAAACTTGCTCAACTGCCTGAGTTTACCAGTCTCATCCTGTAAACTGAAATCGGGAGCAGGATCACCAATTTTCAGATCCATCGAAAAGACCTCCGCTTGGGATAAATAAAAAATAAATAATACAAAATACAAAATAACTAAGCACCAACGATTTTCAGACAGCCAGATAATCGGATTATTCATAGATCAAGACTTTCATAAGTGAGAGAATTTCAGTCTGAGAATGCTGTAATTGAAATTCCGGAAGGTAAACCTTTGGACACCTTTTGAATTCGCCTTATCAGTCATTTTCAGGTCAAAATAATATGTTCATTAAGATTTGAAAAACAAATTGTCGGGGCTCAGCCCAGTTCCTCCCGCAGGTAATTCTTCAGATACCGATTTTGATTGATCACGGTAAAGGTAAATCCTCTTTCCGGACGGTATTCAGACAGACTATAGGAAGCCGTATCCAGCTGAATTTTCCAAAAATAAGGTTCGGACATTCCCAGCATGGCGGCAAACAATGGTTTGAGTACCGCCCGGTGACTGACCACGGCAATTTTTCCATCCGGATGTCTGGCAATTAGTTCGTGCAGAGCCTGGTAAGCGCGCTTCTGTACCATTGGTAAAGTTTCCAATCCGTCAAAGACCAATTTCTCCGGTCGGGTAAGCCAGATCTGCCATAATTCCGGATATTTCTGGCTGATGTAGGCTTTGGGTTGGTTTTCCCAGGCACCCAGGGCAATATTGGTAAATCCCGCTGCCTCAATCACCGGAGCCCGGGAATCGGCCATTATCTGAGCAGTCCTGAAAGCCCGCTGCAATGGACTGCTGTAGACCGCTGAAAATTCCACCCGGGCAAGTTCCTGTCTTAAAGCCTCTGCCTGCTTGAGACCGTTCTCGTTGAGTTCAAAATCACAGCGGCCGCGAAAACGCTCTTCTTTGTTTCCCACCGATTCACCGTGACGGATAAAATATATTTCCAGCATTATTTTGACTGTTCCTCAGTATAATTCATACAGAATATTTAATAGTACAAACATTTAATCATCTCTCAATTTTGGATTTCCAAGTGCCACTATTAATCTGCTAAGCAGGCTTCTTAACGGATTGCTAATTCTAATCCCCCTAACCCCCTTTATAAAGGGGGGATCATATCTTGATTCTTCTTCATTATCTCGCCTGATAAATTTATAAAGAACAAAAATTTTTCTGTAAAAGGCCTGAACGAGAACAAAAAAGAAACCATGATTCTATTTGTGCGTATGAGTTTATCACTCTAAATTTGATGTTTAATTTTAAAAGATATTTGTCTGCCATTCAACATTAATTTTAGAAGATTTGCATGCCGCTGCTAACATTTTTCTTTCTCTGCTTTGTCTGGGGAACTACCTGGATTGCCATCAAAATGAGCCTGGAAGGACTGCCTCCCTTGCTGGGAGCGAGCATAAGGTTCAGTCTGGCGCTCCTGCTGCTGGCCGGTTATATCCTCTGGAAAAAAGTACCGGTCAGGATGAACAAAAAAGATTTTTGGATTGTCTCTGCCAGTTCATTTTTAATGTATACCCTGGATTATGGTCTCATTTACTGGGGCGAACAGTACCTGAGTGCCGGGGTCACTTCGATCTTTTTTGCCACCTTTCCCCTGTTCACCGGCATCTGGGCCACTTTCCTCTTCCGCAGCGAAAAGTTTTATTGGAACAAATTTGTGGGATTAATTCTGGCCCTGGCCGGTATCGCGGTGGTTTTTTTTGACCAGCTGCTCAGCACCCGTTTCGATCGAATGGTCAGCTGGGGAATAGCGGCCATCATTCTCGGAGCGGCCGGTGGTGCCATGTCAGTAGTGCTGGTGAAAAAATATCTGATCAGGATCAATCCGGTAGCCCTGAGTTTCCATCAGATGCTGCAGGGAGTGGTTTTTCTTTATTTCTTCAGTTTCATCCTGGAAAGCTGGAACATCTCTCAGGTAACGCCGCGGGTGGCCCTGGCAGTGTGCTACCTGGGGGTCATGGGTTCAGCACTGGCCTTTGCACTTTATTACTGGTTATTGCAGCAATGGAGTGCTATTACCCTGTCGTTGATCATTTACATCACTCCCCTGGTAGCACTCATCGTGGACTTTCTGGTATTCGCTGAAGTGATTCATCTCCAGGCTGCATTGGGAATGCTGATCATCTTCAGTGGAATTGCTTTTGTCCAGTTCAATCCGCAACAATTATTACAGTTACGGAAAAGGTTTCTTAAAAGAGGCTGAGCTATTTCCCAAAGCGTTCAGGTTCTTGGCTGGAAACGGATGGTCCCTGATTTTTCCGGATATTTCCCATGAACACCTGCGTAGAAATCACGAGCCACCTTCATATCCATTTCAATATTACCGCTGGGATGAAACATAGCGCCCAGGCCGCCGATTTTGGTGCGGTAATCCAAAAATCCCAGCACCACCGGTACCCTGGCCTGCAAGGCAATATAATAAAATCCGCTGCGCCAGTAATCCGTACGCTGGCGGGTACCTTCCGGGGCAATCGCCACAATTAATTGATCCTGAGCTTGAAAATGGGAGGCTACTTGTTCCACAAAGTTGGTGCTCAGAGAACGATTCACCGCTATCCCTCCCAGCCAGCGCATGAAACTGCCAAGCGGCCAGTGGAACAGCGTGTGCTTTCCCACAAATCGGAAATTAAGACCGATAGCGGTCATTACCAGGTATCCAATCACAAAATCCCAATTGGAAGTATGGTGGGCACCTATAAGAATAAATTTGGGAAAATCAAGTGAGATGGTCCGGGTTTTCCAACCCATTACTTTTAAAATGAGTTGAGATATCACACGGGTCAGGTTCCAGCGAGAGCGGAATATTTTCCTTGAAGTTTTCATAAAATTTTCAATTCGATTTATAGATGGTCTGCTGCGGCCATTTTTCCCGGAACTGGATCTCTAATTTCTGGCGGGAGGGAAATTCGATATAAATGATCACTTCGAAAACCAGTGCCGAGACCATATTTATCCAGTAAAAAGGGAATTGCTGCAGTACACCTTGTAAAGCTGCCATAAAACAAATGGTAAGCCCGAACATGGCTGGAATTTCCAGCAAAGCCAGCCTCACAATACTGGAGCTGCGGATCATTGCCAGTAAATTCTCGGCCAGCGAAAGCGGAAAATTTTGATTGCCAGCGGTAGATACTTCCGGCAGCCGGGAGAACCGGTTCGATTGAAACAGATAATCATACAAGTATTTTGAGATATAGAAAATGATTGGAAAAATGATGAAGTGAATAACAGTCAGTATCCCGATCAGCGAAGGATCAGCGGCCTGATAATTATCCTGAAAAATAAAATATCCGGATACGGCGATCAGGGAAAAAATAAAGACTGCGGTTGCCAGGGCAGCATAAATAACCTGTAAAACCCTGATATTTTGAGGTGTTAATACTTTTTGGAAATCTTCAATGGTTACTTCAAGCTTAGACATAAGGTAACTCTCCTGGCGGTACGGCTATAAATTTTCTCCAATAATAATCCGGCTGGAGTTGGAAGTAAAGCACATTTTTAATCTGAGCATCTATCGACCGGTTGCAGGCGAGAGGATTAATATATGTCTACCCATTTTTTGACGGTTTACTCACGTTAAATTATGATTTAACATCCAGTTAGAATCATTTCTTATGAGACGATTCGCTTAGAAATGATTCTTTCCTTTTTCTTTATTATTCAGTAATGTTTTATTATATTTTCAGTTCTTGAAAAACAAGTACATCAAAATAAAATCGAAGGAGAATACGATGAGCAAAAAAATTGCAGAATTATTAGGCAGCGATGCAGATTCGCTGCTCAATCATCAGTGTAAGACTGTTCCAAAAGAGAAGCTGCATCTGCCAGGTCCGGATTTTATTGACCGGACACTTATTGGTTCCGATCGCAGCCCCAATGTTTTAAGAAACTTACAGCTTATTTTCAACACCGGCCGGTTGGCGGGAACCGGTTATGTCTCTATTCTGCCGGTGGACCAGGGCATCGAACACTCGGCCGGTGCTTCATTCGCACCGAATCCGGATTATTTTGATCCGGAAAATATTATTAAACTAGCCATTGAGGGTGGATGCAATGCCGTCGCTTCCACCATGGGAGTTCTGGGATCGGTGGCCCGCCGTTACGCTCATAAAATTCCCTTCCTGTTAAAAATTAATCACAATGAATTTCTCAGCTATCCCAACAAATATGATCAAATCTTATTCAGCAGCGTCGACCGGGCTTTTGATATGGGAGCTGTGGCAGTAGGTGCCACCATCTATTTTGGCTCGGATGAATCCGCCCGTCAGATTCAGGAAATCGCTGAAGTGTTCGAGTATGCTCATGAATTGGGATTGGTGACGGTATTGTGGGCCTATCTGCGAAATTCAGCCTTCAAGAAAGATAATGTGGATTATCATCTGGCCGCTGACCTTACCGGACAGGCCAATCATCTCTCCGTGACACTGGAAGCGGATATTGTCAAGCAGAAAATGCCGGAATGCAACGGCGGTTACAATGCCTTGAAATTCGGGAAAACCCATGAAAAAGTATACTCGCAACTCAGCAGTGATCATCCCATCGATTTGAACCGTTATCAGGTAATTAACTGTTATATGGGCCGGATGGGTTTGATCAATTCCGGTGGCGCTTCAGGAAAAGATGACCTGGCACAGGCTGCCCGCACCGCCGTAATCAACAAACGGGCTGGCGGAATGGGACTGATCTCTGGCCGCAAAGCTTTTCAGCGTCCGATGAAAGAAGGAGTACAAATACTGAACATTATTCAGGACGTCTATCTGGATAAAAGTATAACCGTTGCCTGATTTCTGTTACTGATCTTTGAACAAGAGGCGGTTGTTATTAAACCGCCTTTTTATTTTTTAGATAGAGAAAAATATATATTTGTGAGTATCAGTAAAAAATTATAAATTAGCAAAAAACCAGGTAGAACAAACTCATGGCAAAATTTGCAATATTAGGACTTGGGACTTTTGGCTCCAGTCTTGCTCAGGCTCTTACCGAAAAAGGAGCAGAGGTCATTGCGGTAGACCGTCAGATGGAACGGGTGGAGGAAATTCAGGATTATGTTTCGGTGGCGGTGAAGCTGGACAGTACTGATGAAAATGCTCTGAAAGCGCAGGGCATTCATGAAGTGGATGTGGCAATTGTCTGCATCGGTGAGGATTTTGAATCCAATCTGTTGACCTCGGTCTTGCTAAAACAATTAGGCGTGCCGATAGTCGTGACCAGGGCTACCAAGCCAATCGAAGAAAAGATCCTGAAAGCGGTGGGCATTGACCGGGTGGTCTTACCGGAACAGGAAATAGGGGAAAAACTGGCCTATGCCCTGATGCATCCCAATTTTAAAGAGATCTTTTTCATGGGCGGTCAAATTTCGGTGGTAGAATTTAAGGCTCCAGAAAAATTTGTGGGAAAAACTCTGGAAGAAATTCAACTTCGCGGCAAGTACGGATTGAATCTAGTCACCATTCAGCGCAAGCGTGAAGAAAAAGATAAAAAAGGGAAAATCAACAGCCGGATTGATATCATCATGCCCACGGCTCAGACTACCATTGAAAAAGAGGATAGTCTGGTGCTGGTGGGAAAAAAAGAGGATATCAATAAAATGTTCGAGAAAACCTGATATTCCATTCAAATCGGCAGCAAATGATCAGACCAAATCAGACGGAGGATGCCTCTGACAATGGCAGATGATACAAATAAATTATCACTCTTCCAGCGGACTGAAGCGATGATGAAAATCATCGATGCTGAAGATCTGGAGACTTTCTTCAGTCATCTCTCAGCCCTGCAGACGAGGGATTTAAGAAATTTCCTGGAAAATCAACTGATCTATCTGGCGATGTTGAATAAAGAACCGGTGATGGGACAATCCATCATCCGTGCTAAATACGAACCGGCCGGGGAATACTTTCGCCGGCAAAATTGCGGGGAACCGCTGGAATCCTGCCTGGCTGAATCCTGTCATCCGAATAATCCGGTCTGCTTCGGTATGAAGATGAGCCTCCAGATCAGAGTTCTGTGGGATCTGCTTAAACCTTACCTGGAAAAACCGGCAGCTGAATGAAGGCAACACTTGCAAAAAAATACCACAAAATCAAACTTCGAATTGCCCTTGCCGGGATCATCATAGACCTGGTGTTCTGGACCGTTTTGATCATCAGCGGAGGGGCCTCCACTATTGCCGCTTATGCTTATCACTACTCAAACCGACCGCTGATTCAATTCTATTATTTCACTATCTGTATAGGGATCATCAGCTTTGCCATTCATTTACCGCTGTCATTCTATTCAGGCTATATTGTTGAGCATCAATTTTCGTTGTCCAACCAGAGTCTGTTCCGCTGGATCCAGGAACAGCTGAAAGGTATCCTGCTGGGAATTCTGCTGGGAGGAATTCTCCTCACGGTTTTTTATTTGACGCTCTGGAAATATCCAATCTCCTGGTGGTTCATGGTCTGGCTGTTTATTCTGGCCTTCAGCATTTTATTAGGTCGTCTGGCACCAGTATTGATTTTCCCGATCTTTTATAAATTCAAACCACTGGAAAATGAAAGTTTGAAAAACCGGATCCAGGATCTGGCAAAAAACTGGAAGTTGAATATCAGCGGAGTATTTCAATTTGATCTCAGTAAAAACACCAAAAAAGCCAATGCTGCCTTTGCCGGCCTGGGAAAAACCCGGCGGGTTATTTTGGGTGATACCCTGTTGGCCCATTTTTCCGAAGAGGAAATTGAAACTATCTTCGCCCATGAGATCGGCCATTATTCTCACCGCCATCTGCTCAAGGGAATTTTCTTTAGCAGCCTGATCTCACTGATCGGCTTGTACACCGCTTTCCATATTTACCAAATCATCCTTTCCAGCAAACAATATCAAACCCACCAGCTGGAGGCTTTGCCCTATCTCGGACTCATTTTTCTGATTTACAGTCTTATCACCGGGCCACTGAGCAATTATCTGAGCCGGCGTTTCGAGTACCAGGCAGACCAATTTGCAATAACCGCTACCGGTAAGAGTCAGGAATTCATCAGCAGCTTAAAAAAACTGGGGGAATTGAATCTGGCCGATGAGACTCCGCATCCAGTGGTGGAATTTTTATTTTACAGTCATCCCTCCATCGAACATCGTATAGAAAAATTAATAGGAGTTATCCAATGAAAATATTTCATTTGCTGTGTTTTTTTCTTCTGCTTACTGGATTGTTTTTCATAGCAACGGGAGAAACATTTCAATATACTCTTCCCAACTATGAATATCACCGATTCGCAAACGGCTTTGAAATCATTCTGGTGGAAAACCACACCAATCCGCTGGTAGCCTCAGTAGTGGTAACCCGCACCGGGCTGCGGAACGAGACTCCGGAGAATAACGGAGTTTCCCACATGCTGGAACACCTCACTTTCAACGGAACTCAGCGCCGAACCCAGAAAGAGCTATATGATAAACTGGATTATTATGGCATCTATCTCAATGCCCAGACTTCTGAGGATTACACCAGTTATATGGCCCTGCACCATAAAGACTACCTCGATCA
>MESS01000074.1:13380-18393 GCA_001771055.1 Caldithrix sp. RBG_13_44_9 | reverse complement strand
GATATCATGTCCGATATGTTATTCCATTCTACTTTTCCTGAAGAAAAATTTGAGAAAGAGAAGGGTATCATTGCAGAGGAGATTCGCAAGGACAGCGAAAATCCGGATTATCAGAAAGAATTGGCCTTACGGCAGGACTTCTATAAAAATCCACCCTATTCACTGCCGGTAATCGGTACGATTGAGACCGTACAAAACATGACCCGCCAGCAGGTGGCAGATTATTATTCCAGTTATTACCGTCCGGGTAATATGATTGCTCTGGTTGTAGGTGATTTTAATAAAGCTGAACTGCTGGAATACTTCACAAAATATTTTGGCAGTGTCCCGGCCAGAGAGATACCCCAACGAATTATTCCATTCAAGCAAGCCTATCCCTATTTTTACCGGCAGGAGGGTGAAAACAACCGGACATTATATCTCAAGGTGCCGGCACCAACTTTTTATTCCGACAGTTACATCCCCTTTTATTTCTTTCAATCTTTTGCCCTGGATGGACAGACCGGAAAAATCATTCAGGCTTTAAAGAATAACAGTGATCTGAAGATTGAAGAAATCCAGACTTCTTATGAATTTCACCCGGAATTTGGCTGTCTCACGCTGAAAATCGATTATGGCAAAGAGGTTGACCCGGCAGCTATGGAAGGAGCGGTTCTCGCGGAATTCCAGAATCTGCAGACTGGGCAAATCGGACGGGACGAGGTTGATGCCATTAAACAATCCCAGGCTATCTCGGAAATATTACAGACCGATAAGATCTTATATTATGGTTTTCTGAAAGCACCGGAATTGGCCATCGGGGGAAAAGAGGCCTTCGAAAAAATCATTCCGGCAGTACTGGAAATAAAAGAAAAAAAGATCAACCAGTTCATTCAATCTTATCCACAAAGCTGGAAAGCACCGGAAAAACTGGCTTCCAGCAGCAAATGGCCTTCGAAAACCAGGATCGATAAATATCAAAAAAAGACCGCAGCTGCAGTGAAAATGACCAGCCGACTTTACCAGCACACTCTCAAAAATGGACTCAAGGTATTGCTGTTGCAGAATTCGGATAATTCAGTATTGGCACTGCACTTCTTATTCAAGAATCGAGCCGCCTGGGAACCGGCAGGCCAAACCGGTATTGCTGATTTTCTGCACCACAGCCTGTTTTTGTCCTCCCGCAATTTTCCGGTTGACCTCCTGAAAATTGAATTGAAGAAAATGGGTGCCGAGGTCAAAGCTTATGACTGGGACTTTATTCCCTATGATGATTATTACAATGTTCCGGAATATTCTTATCTTCGAATTCTCACCTTAGACCAATTCCTGGGAAGGAGTCTGGAAATTGCACAGGATAATATCCTGCATCCGGAGCTGGCAGGTAATTTTGAAACGGTGAAAAAACAGATGACCGGACTGGCCGGTCGCCAGAAAAGCAATGCCAGCCAGACCGCGCGATTGAAATTTTTAAGCATGATGTATGGGGATAATTATCCACTCACCAGAGCGGTAAGCGGCAATCCCCAGACCTTAGGCTCACTGACACTGGAAAATGTGCAGGCTTTTCATAAAGACTATTTTACTGCCGGTAATATTATCTTATCCATTGTCAGCGGCTTGGATTCATCGGTGGTTTTTACAGCGGTGGAAAAGTATTTCGGGGAAATGCCTTCCTCCTCCCGTCAGGTTGACATTCCGCCGCTTCCGGACATTCCCGGCAGCGGCAGTGACAGCATTAAAATTGGTTCTCAGCAGGCCTACATTTATTGGGGTTACACTTTTTCGGGAAAAAGAGAACTGGAAATCCCATTAAAGGTCATGAATGATATGCTTAACAGCCAGATTGCCTTCAGTTTGCGGGAGCAGAAAGGCTGGGCCTACCGCCTGGGAAGCAGTATCGAGCTATGGAAAGACCGCTACTCCTTTTATGTTTCAATGGGTACCGGACGGGAAACTACTCTTCCGGCCATTGAGGGAATCAAGCAGGAAATTCAATTGTTCAAGTCCGGTGAGGTAGATTTTCGTCAGCTGGCTCAAACCAAAAACAGTATGCTGGGCAGCCTGGTGCGACGCCGTGCCTCGCGGGAAACCCAGGCTTTTACTCTGGGCATTAATGAGTTCTATGGCTATCCGGTAAAATATTATTTCTCTATCTATGATCAGATCAAAGATGTCACTCCCGAACAGGTACGGGAAATGAAGGATAGTTTTTTGCAGACCGAAAACTATTGGCTGGTTTACACCATCCCGCAAGCTCAGCCGGCTGGTAAAGAAATGATGCCCGGGATGCCGAAAAAGATGCCCCGTTAATGCATGACTGAAGCTTACAGGAGAAAATGATAATGATACTATTGATAAGTCTGTTTAATCGGAAGAGCCAGGCTGATGAAAATTGTCAGCGGCGAGTAGAGATTGGGCCCTACCGGATTTGTTTAAATTCCAGGGGCAGAATTCCGGTGATTCTGCAGCGGATAAAACAGAAAAAAAGTGAAGTCTTCGATCTGGTCTATATGGATCTGGAAGCCATAAAAATGAGCTTGCGCACCAGAGAGGTGTATGTTTACCGTCGCTCAAAAAAGATGGTGGAAAAATTATACAGCCAGCCGGAACAGGGGTATTTAATTCAATCCATCAAAATTGCCAAAAACGGACGATCCTTTCTGATGACGGTTCATTCAGAAAATTTTGGGAGCGAAAATCAATCTTTTAACCGTGAATTGGAGTGGGAGAGATTATAGGACAACGGCAATTCTGATATTCTTTGAACGATTCCCCGGCAGGTCAGAAAGGTTCACAAAATAAAAGAGGGAACGTTGCATCTGTCATCCCTGAACAGAACTCACTTCCCTGTGATGGATGCAACATTCCCTTTTCAATTATAAGTCAACTCTCTGGTTAAAGCCTTCTGAATGATATCGGCTAAATTTGTAATCTTATAAGGTTTTTTCAAAAATAACTGATACCCCATTTTTCGCAGCTTATCAAAACTGCGGGCTTCAGCATAGCCGCTGGTAAATACGATGCGGGCATCAGGATTCAGTTTTAGAATTTCTTCGGCTGCTTCCACTCCATCCATTACCGGCATCTGAATGTCCATGAGAATAGCATCGATCTGATCTTTTTGGCTCTTATAAACATTTATGGCATTCTTCCCGTTGTTGGCAAAAATCACTTTATAATTCAGACTTTCCAACATTCCGCGGAGAGTTTGCCGGATCATTTCCTCATCATCCACGATCAACAGGGTGCCGGTACCGGAGACGATTTGCTCACTCACTTCCAGGATTCGCTCCACTTTCTCCTCGCTGACCGGGAAATAGATCCGGAATTGGGTTCCTTCATTTTTCTTGGATTTAACATCGATCAAACCTTTACAGATTTTCACGATTCCATAGACTACGCTCAGGCCCAGGCCGGTGCCCTGACCTTCTTTTTTGCTGGAAAAAAAGGGATCAAATATTTTATCCATATATTTATGCGGTATGCCGCTGCCGGTATCAAATATTCCCAGGCAAACATATTTGCCTGCTTCAAGTTTTAGCTCTAACTGACCGTCTTCATCTCCTCTTACTACCACATTACTGGTCTCGAAAATGAGCTGTCCTCCTTCCGGCATCGCATCACGGGAATTTACCGAAAGATTCATCAGTACCTGTTCGATCTGGGCCCTCTCCGCTTTGATATTCCAGAGATTGGTCTCCAGGTTTTCTACAATCTCTATTTTGCGATCCAGCACTCTTCGGAACATATTGGTAAATTCGCCAATCACTTCATTGATCTGCAGGATTTCCAGATTGTCCTGACCGCCGCCGCGGGAGAAGGAAAGAATCTTGCGGGTGAGAGATGCAGCCTGATCAGCCGCCCGCTCTATGGTATCAAGGTATTTGACCCATTCCGGTTTATCTTTTAATTGCAATTTCAGCAGTTGGGCATTGGGCAGAATGATAGCCAGAATATTATTGAAATCGTGGGCAATACCTCCGGCAATTTTTCCGATATTCTCCAGCCGCTGATCCTGGATCATCTTCTTCTCCATAGCCACTTCACGGGTGACATCCTTGATGATAAAGATGGTGCCGTCAAAATCCCGTTCATTGCGTAACAAGGCCTGGGCGGCAACTTCCACCAGTTTGGGATTGCGGGTCCTCTCAAATGTCAGATGAGATTGCACAATCTGCTTATCCGGTTTACGGCTGAGGTCATGTAGAATGGCCGTCAAACCTATTCCGTTGAATTTACTTACCTCCGAAATTTTCAGCTTCGAGATGGAGGATGAATGGGGTAATTCCACGATATTCATCAGTTCATGATTGTACCACATGATCTCGGAATTTTTATTGATCACCAGTAAACCTACCGGGATCTGATGGAAAATAGAAAGCACTTCCTGCTGGATAGTCTTCAATTGCTCGGTGCGTTCCTTTACCTTTTCCTCCAGCTTTTCATTGTATTCATTTAATTTCTTATTCAGCAATGATTTCTGTTTGTTATAATAATTCAGCTTCAGGGTCATTTCATTAAATTTTCTGGCCAGCTGACCCAGTTCACCTTCATCTTTCACCTGAATTTGAAAATCAAATTGTCCGTTGATTACTTGTTCCGTGCCGGACATCAATGCCTTAATAGGTCTGGTGATGGTAGAACTGATCCGGTAGAGTAAAAAAAGACTGATGAGCAGCAGAATTGTGCTGACGGCCAGGTCGGTATATTGTATTTTGCGAGCGATATAAGTATTGAGTTTATTATCGAATCCCATAATGACTAAGTTTTTTGGTTCAATCTGTTCAATGTCAATGGGATAGAAAACTATCTTACCATGGGAGTGTGCCTTTATAACCGGTTTTTCTTCAATAGTCTCAACCACCTCATCCAGTAATGATTTTAAAAAACTCAGATCCTGGATTTCACTCTTGGATTTCGATACCGAAATATTTTTTACAGGATCATAGATCATAATGAATTGCAGATCCTTTTCCTGAAGGAATAAGCGCCCCAGTTGATTCAAATCGACGTCCTGATCCTGATAGATCT
>MESS01000074.1:7522-13355 GCA_001771055.1 Caldithrix sp. RBG_13_44_9 | reverse complement strand
ACCGGCGATAGCCAGCAGATTGTCATCGAACTGTTTTTCTAAAAAATTCTGATAATTTCGGTGGGTCAGAAAAAATGAACTGAGAAAGGCCACAATAAAAATTACACTGATAGTCAGGGTAATGCGATTCTGCAGGGAAAATATTTTAAATTTGTTTATTTGAATCATAGAGATTTTTTCAACCAAGGATAACATAGTTATCGGCAAAAAAATGGAGATATTTATGAAAAAAAAGATTTTTTTTGGGATTTTATCGCAACGAAAAGGATAGAAAAAAATAATAAAAAGAGGAAACTCAGGAAAATTCTTCCCTGAGATTGGTGTGGTGAATATCAGAAGTTTTGAGATTCTTTTATTGTGTAAGGAAAATAATCCTCTGAATAATAGCCCGTTGGCAAACCTGGTCAAAGATCAGAGTCCGGTTTGAAAACATCAGGCATTCCAGGGCCGGCCGGTAAATACCCTTAAAAGCATAGCCTGCTCCTTCAAAGGCACCAATTTTACCACCATAGGGGTGATCCTCAAAAAAGCTGTTGGTGGTTTCAGTATAATTATCTTTCAGCTGGTTCAACTCGTGATTGCTTTTCTTGGCCATTCTCATTTCAGCACTTTTCTGGACATATTCTTCATTCCGCTGGTCATATTTTTCCTGGTCCCAGGGAGTTGGCAGGGCTGTTCCCGGTTCAACCAGTGGTTTCCATTTGAGGTTGGCAGAATCCTGAAGAATCGTCAGATTCGGTTCCCAAGGCTCAACATGGAGGGGATAAAAATCCTGATAGGCTACATCCTTAGTATAATACTCATCTCCCAATCCGGCAAAGCTATGTCCCATTTCATGTACCAGGATATTGCTGGAAACCTTATCATCGGCTGCCAGGGCGGTGTAAAGATTAAAAATTCCACCTCCTCCATAGACCTCGCTGTTCACCACAATCGCTAAGGCATCGAACGGCACGGCCGAAGCCAGATCATTAATATTTTTACTGTCATAACTCATCATATACCGCTGGGAACCAAAGGTATTATAGCTGAAATTCAGCGGAGTGTTTTTAAAAATTCCCTGATTGGGATCATCCACCCCCGAATCTTGGGAAGCGGAAAATACAGCGGTGACGTTAAATTTCGAGCGATAGTTGTTGAACGGTTCAACCGAAAATAAGCGCTCGCTGAGTCGCCAGACATCCTCTGCAAATTCAGCGGTTTCCTGGGAGGTGTATCCTTCCCCCAGAAATACCAGATCCACCATTTCTGCCGGATCACCACTCTTCTGGATCACGATGAGGCTGTCATATCTCGCCCGGACTTCCTGGCGAATATCTACCGATTGGGGATCGATGTTCCATTGGCCTATCTGGCGGGAGAACAGGTTTTTTGCATCCCGGCGCAGGATCTCCAGTTGAATTTTGCTGATCGGAAAGGGAATACGCAGAGTAGCCCCGATCACTTTGCTGCCGCCGTTCAGTGCCTCGGTGGTAGCCTGCCATTCCTGAAACAATGAACTGAATCCATAGGAAAAAATGAGGGCGTTGGTCTGGAGATCGTATACTTTCAGCAGATAATTTCCCAGATTTAGGGTATCCAGTAAATTATGAGGATTTCCCGCCCACTGCGGTTCCTTAAACAGTTCATCCCAGATGATGGTTTCCTGCTCTTTATTACCGGTGTGGTAAAAATCGATCCGCAGCGCCTGGGGAGTAAAATATTTCTGATAATTCACCTGACTAAATAAAGATATATTCCAAATCATTATACCGAGGAATACTATTGTCCGTAACATTGAAACTTATCCTAAATATTTGTTCCTAATTTCATGTAATGTTAGTAACCACAAAGACCCAAAGACACAAAGAATCTCGCAGTTTGCAGTTGGCAGTTGGCAGTTTGCAGTTGGCAAAAATACAAGACAAAAGAAAAAGACAAAAGACAAAAATATAGCACATTTTCCTTTAACCCTTAATCTTTTTTCTTGAACCTTGGGCCCTGCACCCTTTTCCTTACTGCATCCGCTCTGCTCTTCACACTATGCACTTTGCCTGTCCTTCTCCATATAATCGAAAGCCATAATTCGTGTTAATTCGTGTAATTCCTGCCTGCCGTGAACCCGTAAGGTTAGCTCTAACGGATCGGGCAGTCAGGCAGGCGTGGACCAATTCCTATTTAAACAGCAAATACTTGGCAATGGTCTGTAACTGCATATTGGAAGTGCCCTCATAGATCTGACCGATCTTAGCATCCCGGTACAGTTTTTCAACCGGATATTCTTTGGTGTAGCCATATCCGCCGTAGATCTCCAGCACCTGAGAGGTGATTTTCTCAGCTGCCCGGGATGAGAAAATTTTGGCCATGGCTGCTTCCTTCAAAAAATCCTGGCGGGCATCCTTCAACCGTGCGGCATTATACACCAGCAGTCTGGCCGCTTCTAACTGAGTGGCCATATCAGCAATCTGAAATTGGATAGCCTGGAATTCCGCCAGATTTTTCCCGAACTGCTGCCGCTCTTTGGAATATTGCATGGCATAATTCAAAGCAGCATTGGAAATACCCAGCATTTGGGCACCGATCCCGATCCGGCCTTCATTCAAAGTCTCGATGGCAACTTTGTAACCTTTGCCCACCTCCCCGATCACATTCTCCTTCGGAACCACACAATTATCCAGAATCAATTCGCAGGTACTGCTGGCCCGGATGCCCAGTTTATCTTCTTTCTTTCCCACCGAAAAACCGGGAAATCCTTTTTCTATTAAAAAAGCAGTGATTCCTTTATACCCGGCCTCGGGACGGGCATTGGCAAACACAATGAATAACTCTGCTTCACCGCCATTGGTAATCCACATCTTTTGACCATTTAAAATATAATGATCTGCTTTTTCTTCTGCCCGGGCTTTAAGAGCAAAAGCATCGCTGCCGGAACCGGCTTCGGACAGGGCATAGGCCCCCAATTTCTGGCTGGCCAGCTGGGGAAAATATTTTTTCTTTAACGAATCATCTGCCCAGCGCAGCAGGGCGTTATTGACCAGGGTATTCTGAACATCGACATAAATAGCGGCGGAGGCATCGATCATGGCCAGGGCTTCGATGGCCAGAATAGACATAAAAAAAGAAGAACCAGTACCTCCATATTGTTCAGGTATTTCAATACCCATCAAACCCAAATCGAAAAATTGTTTGATAAGCTCAGGTCGAAAATTTCCATCCCGATCCATTTCTGCCGAATGAGGTTTCACCTGTTCTTCAGCGAATTTGTACACCATATCCTTGAACATCATTTCGTCTTCTGTCAATTGGGTGAGAGCAGAAAATTTCTCGCTCATAGCCGGGCTCCTTTGTTATATTTACCAGAACATTTGAATTGCGGATAAAGAGAACGAGGCATAAATTAACATTCGACACAGATAAATCCTTCAGGAAATTTAAAATATTCAGCCAAGAAAAAGGTACCCATGAAAAATAGCGAACAACAGATATTGGACGATCTGGCGGCTGCCCGGAATTATTATTCGGGTGGAAAGTTTCCCCAGGCCATTGAGATCTATTCCAGGCTGGCGGAGCTGTTAAAGGATGATAAGGAAAATTCAGCGGTGATCCAGATAGAATTAGGATGGAGCTATTATCAGAACCAGGATTATCCCCGGGTAATTGAATGCCTGCAGAAAGCCCGGGAGAGCGGAATCCTGGATCCGCAGCAGGAATTCGACTGCTATCGCCTGAGCGGATTCTCCCTGGAATTGCTGGGTCAGAAAAAGGAAGCGGTGGTGCAGTTAAAAAAGGCGGTGGGAATGGAAGTACCGGAAGCGATGAAACGATTCAGCTACTTCGAGCTGGGAAAGATATTATTTACTGACGGTCAGATGATTGAGGCCGAACATTATTTTACCTTGGCCAGACCGCTCTTCACGGACGAGGAAAAATCCTATCGGACTGCCCTGGCTTACTACCAGGGTTTTGTCAATTATTTTCAGAAAAATTATACCGCTGCCCGGAAAGATTTTGATTATGTCGTAAAACTTTCAGACGATCACAAGACCCGGGCCAGCGGTTACTTTGGAATGGCTCATCTGTACTATCAGCAAAAAGATTATCCGGTGTTGATCGATATCTGTGAAAAGATCATGCGACTGGATGAAGCGTTTTTTGACAAGGAGACTCTGGGCTATTTTCTGTGTGAGTCCTATCTGCATCTGAAAAATTGGGAGAGTCTGGAAAATTACTTCAGTGAGTTGAAGAGTCAGTATCCGGTAGGCCGTTATCACAAAGAATATTCGAAATTTGCCGAAGCCCTCAAACACCGGCAAGTTCAGGAAAAGACAAAATAGGTAGACCTTCATACCGTTATACCGGTTTACCGTTAGAACGGTATAAAGGTATTGCGGTAGGAGAACTCCCGGAGAATTAATGATTTATGGCGGGGAGGTTTAATGTTGATATATTTAATGGAACCTATTCCTCACCTGGGGCGGGGATTATTTTAAATAAATTTAATGTTCAAAGTATACTCAACTGGCAGTCAGCGCACTGTACGGGCGGTGATCATTGATTATTCTTAGGATGGCATTTAATTTTATTTCGCCCTTTCAGGGCTTCGGATTTCTTGTGAATTCTTTGGACAGGACGTTGTCCTGTACTATTATATTACGCCCCTGCGGGGCTGGTATTGAAAACGAAAATATCGTTTGGTGTGTTGCCCAATCTATATTTAAAATCATCTCCCTTCCCGACCTATCGACCCATTTACAGTCCAAGTAACCGGGCGCTATGAACCACCCGCATTACAAAAACAGTCTCCCTCTCAATGCGCAGGATAATGCGATAATTCCCAATGACAATATGCCGGTATTCGACACCCAATAATCCGGATTCCGAAATAATGGGACAACGCCTGGGAAAATGATGAAGGGTATGCAGCTTTTCTTCAATCTGAATGATGAATTCATTGGCCCGATCAACGCTATCCGAGGCGATATATTGCCAGATGTTTTCAATATCTTCTTCAGCATGCTGAGTGATTAAAACCTTATATTTTGTGCGCACCCTTCAACTCCTCCAGGAAGGAATTCAGCGGGCGTGTTTTCTTTTCAGCGATATCCCGCTCGGCTTCCAGCAATAACTTCGACAGATTGGCTGCCCGGAGTTGTTTTTCATAATTCTCAACATCAATCAACACCGAATCGGCTTTACCGTTTACCGTCAGGATCACCGGTCGACCCGTGTTGCGGATCTGAAGCAATATTTTCTTAGTATTTTTCTTTAATTCGCTGATGGGTACGATATCTTCTTTAAAACTAATGCTCATTTTATTACTCCTTAAATATATTAAATTGCGTATTAAATATAATATATTATTCAATACGCAACAATATCGAAATAAAATATAACCAACGGCCTTTACGGACCTGCCTGCTGCAGGCAGAGCATCTGACGGGCGGTAAACGAGATTTAAGGAAAGTTTTTCTCCGCGTTCTCTGCGCCTCTGCGGGAAAAGAACAAAATATTCTCGCGCAGAGACGCTGAGTCGTTAATGACCTTTACAGTCGTTGATCGACGCCTGTCTGGCGGCAGACAGGCCGTCGACTACAAACCAAAAACATACCCAAAAAAAATAATAATAAAACCGGTTAAATAATTCTTAAAACTTCCGACTATATAATTACCACACACTAAGGAAGGTGAGGATTTATGAAAGGGACGACATCCCGCGTATTGATCGTGGAAGACGAATACTACCTCGGAAAAATGCTGGAAAAGGCCTTGAATCATGAAGGCATTTTAACTGAAGCGGTAACCAGTGTAGACACCGCCCTTGCTCTGCTTGCCAAGAAAACCTTCGATCTGATTG
>MESS01000074.1:6431-7513 GCA_001771055.1 Caldithrix sp. RBG_13_44_9 | reverse complement strand
TCTATATGCCAGGGAAAAATGGCCTGGACCTGTTTGAGCAGGTCAAAAAGAATAATATCGAAACACCCTTCATTTTCATGACCGGCAATCCCGATCTTAAGATCGCAGTTAATTTTCTCACCTCCGGCGGACATGATTATATCGTCAAGCCGTTTATGATCTCCGATTTTATCCAGAAGATCAAACCGGTGATCCAGAACCACCGTATCAAGAAACAGGAAAAAAATCTGGTTAACGACCTGCGGCACTTGCTTTCCCGGCGTCTATCCGAATTACGGATTTATCAGGACGTTTTTGAAAGTACCGATGACGGGGAGGTGATTACCGACGTGGACGGTAATGTGGTGAAGATGAACCACGGATTTGAAAATATCTCCGGGATCCAGAGTCATCTGATCGTGCAGAAACATATTGACTTTCTGAATGAGTCCCTGCTACCGGAATTCAAGTTCCAGGAGATCCTGAAAAAATTAAACCTGGAAAATACCTGGCATGGGGAGTTAAGCGGCAGCAAAAAAAACCGGGAAAAATGGAACGCTTCCATTACCTTTTCTCCCATTCGCAATGAAGAAGCTCGAATATTTGCTTATGCCGGTATCTTTAAGGATGTGACCAATCAGCGCAAAGTGGAACAGGCACTGATCGGCAGTCTGCGGCAGATGAACCTGGCGCAGGAAGCGATTATCTTCGGTATGGCCAGACTGGCAGAACACCGCGACAGCGATACCGGATTCCACCTGGAGAGGATCCGCAATTACTGCCGCTGCCTGGCAGATGCTTTGCGGGTGCGGGAGATGCATCCGGAAATCATCAATCAGGATTTCGTGCAGATGTTGTATCACACCGCCCCGCTGCATGATATCGGCAAAGTAGGGATTCCTGATTATATTCTGTTGAAATCGGACACCCTCACCGAACAAGAATTCGAGATCATGAAGTCCCACACCCTGATCGGATATAACACTCTTTATTCCATCTTTCAGTTGTATGGAGACATGCAGTTTCTGAAGATGGGAATTGAGACCACTTATTGTCACCACGAACGCTGGGACGGTACCGGGTACCCGCGGGGACTGAAAGAA
>MESS01000074.1:6056-6417 GCA_001771055.1 Caldithrix sp. RBG_13_44_9 | reverse complement strand
GGCTGCCCAGATACTAGCCATCGTAGATGTGTATGATGCCCTCACTACCGAGCGCAGCTATAAAAAAGCCTATCAGCATGCTGCTGCGTTAGAGAACATGAAAAAAGAACGCGGCAAGCATTTCTCGCCGGAAATCTTCAATGTGTTTCTGGAAATCGCGCCGGAGCTGGACCGCATCCGGGAGAGTTATTCTGAAAAAACTGAAAATGAAATTCCCCTGGAACTGCCGCCGGAAATCACCAACCTGTTAAAATCGTGACCAGAGACGAATTACCCTCCAGCTAATTTTTTGATGGCAGCTGGATTCAACCGATATAACGTCCAATCATTCATTGGCTGAGCCCCCAGACCCAGATAGATC
>MESS01000074.1:510-5941 GCA_001771055.1 Caldithrix sp. RBG_13_44_9 | reverse complement strand
AAGTTTTTCATACTCAGCCAGTTTTTTTACCAACTGTACTATTTGAGGTACATCTGCTGAGGTGGCTTCTTTGATGTGGAAAGAAAGGTTTTGAGTCATGGATAATCTCTTTTATTGGTCACCGGTTTTATTCTCAAAATTCTCCCCATTATGTCATTGTCCCGAATGGGATGGTTTTCCGCCACAAGGAATGAAATGACGACCACTCCGGCAAAGCCGTCCTGACGAGCCTGTCCGGCGGCCAGACGGAAGCAATCTCTTATTAATATTTACGTTATATCAGATTCCTTCGCTTCCAGTCCGGCAAAGCCGTCCTGACGGGCGCTCGGAATGACTAGAGAGACCATTTTTCAGAAGTTTCACTAGATTAAATCGTCATTTAAACTTCCATTAAAGCTGGACTGAAGTCCAGGGCTATTGATTGATTATTTCAGCAGCAATAATTTGCCGGTTTTTAATCCATTTCCAGTCTGTAATTGATAGAAATATAGTCCCGAGGTTACTATAATCTGCCGGTCATTTTCCCCATCCCAGCGGACCTCATGTCGCCCAACCTCCAGCGGCTGATCCAGAAGTTGCTTAACCCTACGGCCCAGGGCATCAAAAATGCTCAACTGAACATAGGAATTCTTCAGCAGATAAAATTCAAACCGGCAGGATTGGTTAAATGGATTGGGATATACCATTACCAGGGTTTCGGTTATTATTGGATTGGTACCATCCAGAAAAGTGGGCACAGTCTGGTTATAAAACAGGTAGTTGCCGATATCAGAATCCCAGTTGGAGACTGCCAGATCCTGTTTGAAGGAAGCAATATATTCAACCGATACTTGATCCCCTGCCAGCAATGACTCCCGGGTGGAGATCCAGCTGGCACCGGGAATGGTGCAATATTCCAGACCGGGATCAAGAGTCTGACCATTGACCTGCAGGGAAATGATTTTTTCCAGACCGGAATCCTGCAGATCCAGCAGGTGAATGGAATCCTGCGAAACGGCGATCTGCCAACTTTTGGTAAAGCGGCCATCCTGATTGACATCCCGCAGAGCATACGCTTCGATCACTGAATTTGAAAGTGACCACCAGTTGGGGGAGCTATTGAGGGTGTAAAGAGTATCCAGATAAATTTCCACCCTGCCCCACCAGCGTCCAGTAATCAGATCCGGCCGGCCGTTAAAATTCAGGTCGGCTGCCAGCATGGCCGATCCATAGCCACCGGTAGTGGAATACCAGCCCGGAAAAGAGGAACCGGATGGCGGCTGGGTGAAATAATAAGCTTTATATTTTCCCTGTCCACCCAACTGGTTGTTATCAGAAATGATCAGATCCAGATAAGCATCATTGGTGATCTTGCCCACCGTTAGTGAATTGCCGTAATAGCTGATATCCTGGGAATTCCAGGAAGGAGCAGATTGGATCTGACCGGCTGAATCGGCCAGAAAGATATAATTGGGAGTCAGGTGACAGGCAAATAGCAAGTCCAAAAAACCGTTGTTATCCATATCGGCAAATTCCACATCCAGTGCTCCCATGGTCACTTGGGAGGTCCAGCCCGGCAGGGTATCCAGCACTCCGGCCTGGTTATAATAGATCCGGCCATAAGTCTGGTAAGGTCCCATCCCGATTTCATACGGTTGACCACCGGCCACCGCCAGATCCAGATCACCATCTCCATCGGCGTCACCCAGGGCGCAAGAAAAGGTGAACATACGATCGGAGGTGGCGAAGCCCGGCAAGGACTGCAGCTGGCCATTGTAATTAAAATAGACCTTGGCATAACCGGGATCGCTGAAACCACCAGCTCCCAGAAAAGTGGAAACTGCTACATCCGGAAATCCATTTCCGTCAATATCACCAATCGAGAGATGCCCATGATAATCGATATCGGAACTGCTCCAGGACGGCACGGTGGGAAAACCGCCTGACTGATTATTATAATAGACCACCACATTCTGGCGCTGCATATCATTCCCGTTGGCTACCACAATATCATCCCAGCCATCCTGATTGATATCGGCAATTCCCAGACCGGTTGCCACATGCCCCAGGGACTGAGAAACCCAATCGGGGTAGTCATGAAAAATGGCAGGTTGGGAAAACAGGGATGAGGTGCAACACGATGCGATGATCATGAATATCCGGATACCATTAAAACGAAGCAGTTTCATTGTTTAATCCTCTTACAACTTTCTTGTTTGGTAAATAGAACACATATCACTAGTAAGATAATGGGTGATTTACGACGGAAAAAATGGAAAGATACTTAGGATTTTTCAGATAAATTTGTCGATAGTATTTCAAAATGTGAGAATGTCATTAACTCATGTCGTCATTGCCCCGGAAGGGGTGACTACGCCACGAGTCCGTCAGCCGACAGACGAAGCAATCCAAGAATGCCAGATTAGATTGCTTCGTCGTCCGTCAGGAGACGGACTCCTCGCAGTGACAGTCTGAATAAAGTGGTCAATTGAAAAAATTAGTTAAGCAATAATATCTACTGATGGGAAAACCATCAAAAGTAAAAATTGCATTAGTTCATTTAAAACAGTAAAGAACTATTCAATCAACCGGCCGGAGAAAAGAAATTTACCAGCAGCAGGCTCAGGTCCGGGACATAGGTTATGATAGCCAGTGAGATCAGCAGAACTATTAGAAATGGCAGGGCAGCCACGTAGAGTTTAATGATCGGTTGGTTGAAGCGGAAACTGGCCACAAACAGATTCATCCCCACCGGCGGGGTGGAATAGCCGATCCCCAGATTGGTCAGAAAGATAATTCCCAGATGAACCGGATTGATCCCGAAATTTTCAGCAATGGGTATGATCAGCGGAACCACCACCATGGTCGCTGAAAAGATATCCAGCAGACAGCCCACGATGAGCAGGAATATATTTAGAGTGATAAGAAAGAGGAATTTGCTGGCGATAAATTTTTTCATGAAGCCCAGAATCTGCATAGGTATTTCGGCATCCACCATATAATTGGCCATTCCCAGCGCTGCCCCCAAAATCACCAGGATGCCGCCTACCAGCACCATACTGTCCTGCACCACCCGCGGGAGATCGGTTTTTATTTTGATGTCACGGTAGATAAATACTTCCACAATCAGTACATAAAAAGCGGTTACCGAGGCCGCTTCAGTGACGGTGATATAACCGCCATAGATCCCAATCAGAATAATAAAAGGAAGCGGTACTTCCCAGATCGCCCCTTTGAAGGCCTGCCAGGCATTGGAAATAGAAAAGCGGGTGGTAGGAACATGTATATTTCTTACATAAAAGATACTATAAACTGACATCAGGACAATCATCAGCATACCCGGCAGGATTCCAGCCAGGAACAACTGATCGATACTTACCTCACTTACCAGACCATAAAGAATAATAGGAAGGCTGGGAGGAAACAGTAATCCCAGATTTCCGGAAGCGGTGAGCATTCCAAGCGAAAATTTTTCCGGATATTTCTCACTCAATAAAACCGGAAACAACAGACCACCCAGGGCAATTATGGTTACTCCCGAGGCACCGGTAAAAGCGGTAAAGACCGCACAGGAGAGCAGGGTTACAATAGAGAGGCCGCCGGGAATCCAGCCAAAAAAAGCCCGGGTAAGGTTGACCAGTCTTTTGGGTGTTCCGCTTTCGGCCAGCAAATAACCGGCAAAAGTAAACAAGGGAATGGCGGGAAGGATGGGCATGCTGGACAGACGGTACAATTCCACAATCACGGCTGAAGAATGAATATCGGCAGCGAAGAACGCCAGCAAAGCTATGGCACTGAAAATAACGAACAGCGGGGTTCCAAAAAAAGCCAGTGCCAGTAAACACAATCCGATGAGGGTAGTAATCATGGTCAGCGGTCCTAATTTTTAGGAGAGGTTTGGCCAGTAAATTCTTCAAAAATTTTCAACAGGAATCTGAGGCCTATCAGCAAGAAGCCGACCGGCAAAATGATCTGCAGATACCAGGACGGTATGTTTTCAAAAACAATCGTTCCTGCTTCTTTTTCCGACATCACAAAGATATAACTGGCCCAGGATAATATCGCACAGATGGTTATGGCAAAGAGCTGGGTAACGATTTTGATCGGAGTGATATAACGTTTGGACACAATCCGGGAGAGGAGATCCACATTTATATGTTTTTCAGTACGGGTAGCAAGGGAGGCACCAACGAAACCCACCCAGAGAACCAGGTGGCGCAGGAAGATATCGGCCCATAAAAGGCCGGTGTCAAAAAAGTTACGCAGCAACACTTGCAGGAAGGAGAGCAGGACCATGATTCCCACGATTAAAAAGATTAACACATTTTCAACGTGATAAAGGCCATTGTCAATCTTATGGAGAACAGTTTTCATATCTATCCGCTGGTTAGTGGCACTTCGGTTTATGCGTATACATCGATCATCATTTCAATAAAAATTTTGAAATTATTTCTGCTGGCTGCGAAATTCCTTCAAAGCCGTTTCTACCCGGTTAAGCAGGTCCTGATTATACAACTTCCCCACTAAAGCACGACGGGCTTTCTCTCCGGCCAGTTTGAATTCACCCAGATTGGCTTCGGGAACCTGAACTATTTTCATGCCGTTTTTCTTCATCAGCTGAATGGATTGTTCATTGTCCTGCCGGCTAAGCTGCACCAGTCTGGTCATGTACTCTTTTCCCTTCTCGCGCAGGATCAGCTGGTAATTCTCCGGCAGTTTATCGAAGGCCTTCTTGGAAACCAACACCGCTCCGGCAGCATCGGCCAACGGGACATCCATTACGTAGGTCACCCGGGTATACCACTGTAAAGAGACGCAGGCTAGCGGGGAGGTATAGACTGCTTCAATGAGCTTGGTCTGCAGGGAAGTGAGAACATCGGTGATGGAAAGCGGAATGGGACTCACCCCCAGCGAATTGAAAGTAGCCTCGGCGATCGGATCGCCTTCCCACATCCACATCTTGGTACCTTTCAGGTCAGGCAGGGAAGTGATGGGTTTATTTCCATAGACATACACAAAACCCACTTCGGTCCACCCGAGCAGGACATAGCCGGCTTCTTCGAATTTGCGGGAAAATTCCTCATACAGCAGGCTGGTAATATGATCAACTTCCTGGTAATTTTTAAATAACAAGGGGGAATCAAAAATCCGGGCTTCGGACAAAATCTCTCCCAACCCCACCCCGGTAAAACCAGCACTTTGCAATTGGCCCAGCCGGATCTTGCGCAGCACATCTTTTTCATCACCCTGGATGCCTCCGGGATAGATCTTGAATTTTACTTCCCCATTGGTCAACTGGCTGACATCATTGTTCAATTCATCCATCACCTTCAACCAGGTAGAGCCTTCCGGAGCCAGGGTGGCGAACTTTATGATATGTTTCTGGGCTAAGACACTGCCGGCAAATACCAGAATGATAAACAGAATAATCCAATTTTTTTTCAACTTTTCT
>MESS01000074.1:0-484 GCA_001771055.1 Caldithrix sp. RBG_13_44_9 | reverse complement strand
TCGGAGGGCAGTTTGGTTCTGCTTATAATAATTTTCTTGCTGCTCACTGGAGCTGTGCGACTGTATCGTTAAAATAATTCCTCTTTTTTCCCTTTCAAGCGGCGGGCTTTCTCTTTGGCAATAGCAGTGATCAACTTGTTCTCTGGCAGAATTTGCAATGAAGCCTCATCCACCTTCTGCAGATACTGGTCGAATAATTCCTCATCCAGCAGGGGTTGGGCATAATATCTGGCCAAGTATACATAGGCCAGAATGAATTTATCTCCACTCAAAGATAGGCAGCGTTCAAAATGCTGTTTGGCCTTCTCCGGATCTCCCCCCAGAATCTTGGGTAAGGCACCGCTGATCGTACCAAAAAAGAGATGGGCAGATCCGAAAAAAAATCCTTCATCCAGCTCAATAACCTTGTTCATCAGCGCTTTGACCTTACCCAGATCAAAAATCGCCTGCGGATCATCTTTACTTAGATTGATCCAGCCTCCCC
>MESS01000073.1:17302-18729 GCA_001771055.1 Caldithrix sp. RBG_13_44_9 | reverse complement strand
GACGATCATAACATCACAATCAAGGTTTGAAATAAGACTCAATTCTGTTCTGGATATGCACTGATACTGGCATAAAAAAGCCTGAAGTGAATAATTACTCAGGCTTTATTTATGTTGAATTTGAAATTGGATTTATTGTTCGTCCACTTCTACGAACAGGATGCGGTCATCCGCTGCGTCCCGGAATCCGGGGGGACGGATGGTAAACTTCACTACCTGTCCGGTTTTCATTTTGCTTAGTTTAGATTCGAAATCATCTTTATCCTTGATCTGTTCATCGTTAAAACGGTAAATGACAAATCCAGGGAAGATACCACCCTTGTTTGCCGGACTCCCGCCTTTTACATTATCAATGAAGACTCCAGATTTCAGATCGAAGGTCTTTTGCTCCATACTGGTCAGATCACGGATTTGCATTCCCAGATTTTTAAAGGGTTTTTTCCGATGATTGTTATTGGAATTTATGGTTTGATTGATTGGGGCCTGTCCTAATTTCACTCTAAAAGTTACTTCTTCCAAGTCCCTCCATACCTTTAGAACCACTACCTGGTCTGGATTCTTACTGGCAATCCGGATCTGCAGATCATTTACTGAGATCACTTCTGATCCGTCCACTGATAATATAACGTCACCCGACCGTAAACCGGCTTGCTCGGCAGCTTTTCCGGGTTGCAAGCCCTGCACAAATACTCCGGTCGGACGGCTCAAACCGACTCCTTTAGCCACCCGGCTGTTCACTTCACTGATAGATACCCCCAATAATCCCCGGCGCACTTCTCCAAATGTCACGATGTCATGGACAATTTTGGTAGCCAGATTAATCGGAATGGCAAAACCGTAACCCTGGTAGAGTCCGGTGCGGGTAGCGATAGCGGTATTCAAACCAATCACTTCCCCGTTAAGATTGATCAAGGCTCCGCCACTATTACCGGGATTGATTACTGCATCGGTCTGAATAAAATTCTCGACTCCATATTCACTGTCAATAATACGAATATTCCGGCCCAGTGCACTGATGATGCCGGCTGTGATAGTTGAGGAAAAATTTAATGGACTCCCGACGGCCATTACCCATTCACCGATTTTAATACTGTCCGAGTTACCGATAAAGGCAGTCGGCAAGTTAGCGGCGGTTATTTTAATTAATCCCACGTCGGTATTGGGATCTCCTCCTATGAACTTTGCCTGATATTCCCGCCGGTCATACAAGATGATGTTAAAACTTGTAGCATTTTCTATTACATGGTAATTGGTCAGAATATAACCATCCTTGGTGATGATGATTCCGGATCCAGTTCCCTGCTGAAAAAATTCCGAATCTTCTTCGCCCTGCTTTTCCCAGAAAAACTTGTGATTATCATCCCGGGGGACCTGGCTGATAATCATTTCACTCTGCACGGTAACCACTGCCGGCAGTATTTGCTCGG
>MESS01000073.1:11563-17236 GCA_001771055.1 Caldithrix sp. RBG_13_44_9 | reverse complement strand
CCTTTGGAAGCTTCTGCCAGTTAAGACTTTCTGATTGGACTTCAGTAGGCGGCTGGGAAAATATCAAAGAATCGAATTCTGGTGAGGGGAGAGTTGTAGCATCTTCATCACTTTCCGGGGGAGGTACAGGTATCTTTTCTTCTATCGGAAAGGAGAGCTGCCGTGACTTTTGGGCCTGATAGGAGATAACCATCAGGTAAACGGCAGCAACGATCAGTACGACTGATATCAGGATTATTACAATTTTTTTTAATAAGTTCATTTAGTTATTGTCCGGGTCATGGTAGTCAGAAATTTTTGTGATTCCATCAATCCCTGTTTCGTATTAATAGCAACCTCACCAGTTGCATTAGGGCCATGGCGGTTGCCGCCACATAGGTTAAGGCCGCTGCATTTAGGACTTTTTTTGCTCCTCCAACTTCCTGGGTAGTAAGAAATCCATGGGATTCAAGTTGCAGCAGTGCCCGGTTGCTGGCGTTAAATTCCACCGGCAGGGTAACCAAATGAAAAACAACCACTCCACCGAAGAGCACAATTCCCAAATCCATGAGAAAAGGGGTCCGCATTAAAAAACCGATAAAGAACAAAGGAAATGCCAGCCAGGAACCAAAATTAGTCACCGGTAAAATCGCATGCCGTAACTGCAGAGGAACATATCCTTTGTGATGCTGGACGGCATGACCCACCTCATGAGCGGCCACTGCTAAAGAGGACAGGGAAGCTCCCCGGAAATTTGCCTGGGAAAGTCGCACTTTTTTTACCCGCGGGTTGTAATGATCGCTTAGGGTGCCTTCAGTTTCCTCCACCTCCACGTCTCCGATGCCGTTCATGCGCAGCAATTCAACGGCTGCCTGATAACCGGTCATGTGACGGTTATTATAAATCTGGCTGTATTTGGAGTAAGTACCTTTTACTCTGAACTGGGCGTAAATGGCCAGGATTAAAGCCGGGATGATCAAAATCATGGTCGGGTCCCACATAAACATGAATACTCTCCTTATATCATTTAGCTTATTAATTTAAGAGAATAGAACCAAGATTCAAAATTTTTTGTTCCAAGAAATTAAAATCGTAATTTTAGATGAGTTGGCTCCCGGTTAGTTACGGTAGTAAATTGATTTTTATTCGAGAGTGAATAGAAAGCTGAACGAAATAGACTGATGAATGAGGAAGGAGTTATATGACAAACCAGCCAGATCATGTTTCCGGGATCATAGAGAATGAATTTTTAAAACTGGTTAAAAATCGCCGTAGCATCCGCCGGTTCCTTCCGCAGTCAGTGGAACGGGAGAAGATCATTACCTGTATCGAGGCTGCAAGGCTGTCACCTTCTGCTGAGAATGTTCAGCCATGGCGATTTATGGTTTTGGATGATCCGGAAAAGATCCAGGCTTTCAGTCAGGATGTTTTTTCCGGAATATATCGCTTTACCCGCTGGGCAGAAAAATCTCCGGTGATTATAGTTATTTTTGCTGAATTAGATTGGCTGGCCAATCGGGTAGGAAAAGAAATTCAGGGTACGCAATATTTCTTACTGGATGTTGGAATTGCCGGCGAACATCTGGTGCTGCAGGCAGAACAACTGGGTCTGGCCAGCTGCTGGATCGGTTGGTTCAATGCCCGTAAGGCCAGGAAATTTTTGGGAGTACCTCGGCGCTGGAAAGCTGCTGCCATTTTAGCGCTAGGTTACCCTCAACAGCATATTAAAGAAAGAAGACCTAAGAAAAAATTGGAAGAAATACTTTTTTTTAACAGCTATAATTCAAAAAAGTAGGTTGATTTACCAACAATTTTCCGTATATTTTTAAAGTTTTAAATTATTAACTATAGAATATAAACTATAAAATACTCTTTCGCGCCAGTAGCTCAAATGGATAGAGCAACAGCCTACGGAGCTGTGGGTTAGGGGTTCGAGTCCCTTCTGGCGCGCTTATTTTTTATCAGCAGCAACAGAAATCCCCCTTCTTTTTCCCCGCAAATAAAATTCTGAAGTTTCAAAGAAAATCAAGTTGCCACTTCCGCTTTAAAAAAGGCGGATATAGTCGTCAGGTAATACCGGGAAAATATTCAGATTATTTTTTCAACCGATCCCGGATCTGTCTCAATAACAATACCGCAGTGAATAATGCATATATTCCCGCATACTGTAAGAGTTTCCCTGGTCCAAAGGTGATAAAACTGAGAGTGTAACTAAAAGTTATTAGTAATCTTTCTAACACCGCCAGGAAAAGGAAAAAGAAAGATACCAGGAAAAGAATCCGATAAATGATCTGATAAAGTTTTTCACTCATATCATACTCCCTTATTAATTCCTGGGTATAACCAGTACATTTTCGTGAATCCGGTTGGTGTGGAACTGCACCCGTACCATCCGGATGGTCTGCAGGCTGTCTACAAACCAGAGTTGCGCCCATCCTTCATATTGAGCATGAGCCGTCACTGAAATAAGAGTTCCATATTCCAGTGGTATTCCGGTAAGATCTTCAAGCAGAGCTTTGTTTAATTGCCCGGGCTGGGGTGTGGGGCGTTGAACCTTGCGGCAGGAAACGCTGACTAACATAATTAAGATGACCAGGATAAGAAGAAGGAGAAGTAATTTTTTCATACGACCTCCTTTTTTTAGATTAATGTGTCATAATTTAGTAAAATCAGAGACAATATCCAATTTTACTATCGGGTAATTGAAATTTTATGGTTGGATAATAAAATTGTCATATCAAAGTGATTATATGTCACAGTCAGACATTAATGATCGATTTTTAGGTAAATTGATCAAATGAAAGAATTAAAATATCTTTATTTCCGATGGAGTCAAGCAGACTATTTTTTGATAAATGAATTAAATCCTCCCGAAGATTTGAAATCTCCAGGAGGATTGAGTTGGACTATGGATTATCGCATTTGTATTCCAGACTATAATCGCTGGAATTTCCTGGTCCGACATTCAAGTGAACCAGTAACTGACCGTTAAATGGGCCACTGGGGGGGATCATTACCTGCATCTGGAAACCGGACACCAGGGTTACATTATTGGTGATTATTCCTTTGTGGTGTTCGTTAATAACTGCCTGATAAGTATCTCCAATTGGATTTCCAGTCATAGGATCTACCGGTGTCAAATTCAAATGACCATTAGCATGGAACTGGCTGATGAAATTTCCCAATGGGGTAAATACCACCTTCTGCCGCATATGAACTGGACCCTGCACTAACAAGTAATCGTAGGGTGTGTTGCAGAACGGTTTAGGTATAATCTGATTAAAGTCAATCACAAAATCCTGGGTAGCGATCTGCGGTGATCCGGCAATGCCGCCCGTCATATGAAAGACCTGGGCATTTACGTCACAGGGGACAGGGAAATTGCCTGTAGAACCAGGAATTCCGCCGACCAGGTATTGCAGTTCTGGCGGCATCACTTCCCAAATATAGGAAGGGATTTCCCGGAAAGAGGGCTCAGGATTGATAACTGCAGGGTCAGACAACTCTGCCAGTCCGCTGCGAAGCAGGTCTGCCATAACCAGTTGTTCCGGTACTTCCCAGCTGATCACCTGATGTTCGGTTGTATTGGGAATCCACAGATCCAGGTGAGCTGCCCCCAGGGTGACCTCACCGGCATCAAACAGTCTCAAATGGAAACGCATGCCCTGGTAATCACCTTCTTCCAGTTGAATTGCACTGCCTATCCATCCGGAAGCACTGGCATAGCTGGTTTGCACACCACCAATCGCATCTTTCCAGGTAGAATTGAAGGGCGGGACATCCGGAAAACAGTAAACTGTGCGGTTTCCGTCCAGGAATAAAAGTGCAGCCCGTATGGCCAGCGGATCAGCCTCTCCGTAAAAAAACAGATTCATCGGATCAGAAGGTGTGCCCGAAAAATCACTCCCGGTGTGAGGCCAGAATTCCACATTCTCTACAGTGAACAGTGGATCCGGAATAGTGCCGGTTCCTTTATCCCCCTTTTTCTCTAGTATGGGATTATCAGTTACCGTTGCCGGATCAGTTATTTTTTCGCATCCGCCCAGAAGAAAAAGCATAACTGCTATGAAAAAAATTACTGCCAATACTTTTTGCATGACTCGTTCCTCCTTATTGTTAGGTATTACTTTTCTAAAAATTTCAGACAGAATGAAGTTAAATCTGCTCCTTTCTGTAAATTCTGTCCAACGAGCTTAGGGCATCAAGTCCTGAATTATCCAGGTAAATTAGATCTGATTCATTATTCTTATTCTGTTCTTTCAATTAGGATGCCATAATTGATAAGTATATAAAAATCAATATAATAAGTGAAATATTTTGATGGTTGTTATTTGCTAAATAGTATACTTTAAAAGACAGGTGTATTTAAAATAAGTAGTTAATACTTCTGAGGCTATTTAGGATGCCGGTGTTATTTTCAGCGCGGAGAATACCAAATTTTTCTGTAGGAATATTTATTGGGGTGCAGACAAAGAGATACTTCTAGCAAGTTGATTTAATAGTAGCACTGCAGTAATCCGACCATCCGGCAAAGCATTCTTTCCATTGGTGTCAATTGCTGGGGATAATCAGTGTGCTCGCTCCAGTCCTGTTCGAAAATTCTCAGGAATTGTGGAAATACTTCCCGGCTGTTAATAAAAAAGCTGCTCTCGGAATTAAAAGTGAAACTTCCGTAGGTCCAATTGCAGGAGCCGATGAAAATTTTCTGATCGTCAAACAAGGCCATCTTCAAATGCATTTCCGCTCCTCTGGGGCAGCGGTAAATTTTTACGGCAACCCTGTTTTTCATTAATAAACCCAGAGCCCGCTTATTGGGGAATCCATGCAGATCCAGTTCCAGTGGATGCCGGTTGGCATCCAGGATCACCCGAAGCTCAATTCCTCTTGTCTGGGTACTGATCAGAGCATCCAATAGATCCTTGTCACTGAGAAGGTACATTTCCAGCAAAATTCTTTTCCGGACACTCTGGATCTGTTGCAGCAGAAAAGTTTTAGTATTTGTCAGGTAAGGCGATGTTACTAAGAATTGAATTCCTTCCTCTGATATCACACTGCCACTGGTCTGATTTTGGGAAAGAGATGCTAATCCATTTTTACCGGTGGCCAGGTACCAGTCCAGGTTAAAATATTTTTCCATCTCCACCACGATTGGACCACGGACAGCAACCATCACATCGTGATTCTTTTCAGTGATGCTGGCAAAGTTCATTCCCCCGACCATGGCTTCCTCACCATCTACAATGAGCATTTTATTGTGGGCCATTTTCAGCACGAGTTTCCCGGGAAAAAGATGGAGTGGAAAAGCTGCCATTTCCATCTGACCATTGTCCCCAGGATTATGAAAAGGAATATCATAATTGTGAAGGTGATTCTTCAGTCCAACGCCATGGAGCAGAGTCATGACTTTCTGATAAAACCTAAAACTGGCTGGCGGTTGATAAATAATTTTTACCTCCACACCATCCTGAGCTTTCTGCTCCATGAGATCCAAAAGATCCTTTCCGATACCCCCTTCAATCAAATACATCTCCAGATGAATGCTTTTCCTGGCCCGGGAAATGAGACGGTGGACATAAGGGAATATTTCACCGGCATCCATCAATACTTTAATGTCAGTAAATTGATAACTGGTTGGATTACTCTGAAAGCTTTGGGCAAAGGAGCATTCCGGTATACTCCCTGGTGAATCCTGCT
>MESS01000073.1:10589-11535 GCA_001771055.1 Caldithrix sp. RBG_13_44_9 | reverse complement strand
GGTAACGGTTGCTGACGCGGATCGTAGTCCTACCTGATATTCTTTCATCATCCGATGATAAAAGCGTTGATACCCTAGATTAGCAGCTATGGCCAATAATAATTGGGTCCGGGAATGACTCAGTCTTTTGAAGATGCTGGAGAATGAAAAAAAATGCTGATTAAATTCCAGAAAACCCTGATACAGCTTCTCCGGAGACATCTTTTCCGGGCGATAAACCACATGAAAATAATCATAATGGGACCAGTCACGATCAATGATGCGGCCGGTTTTCAGCATTTCGTTGTACAAAGGTGTCCCGGGCAGAGGAGTAAGAATGGCCGGGGTCATGCAGTCCAGTTCAATTTTCTGACAGAATTCCAGAGTACGCTCAAACACGCTCTCATCATCCTGATCGAAACCGAATACAAAGGCACCGGTCACTCCGATATTATGGTCGTGCAGTTTCTTCAGCATCTCCCGGTAATTATCAGTGTGATTCTGATGTTTGTTTGCACCATGCAGACTGGCGGCATTAATCGATTCCATCCCGATAAAAAGGGCTGTACAACCAGATTTTTCTGCCAGTTTCAGTAATTCCGGATCGGAGGCAATATTCACCGAAACAGCTGCCGCCCATTTTTTTTTGAAAGGGGTAATGGCCCGGAACAGCGCTTTGGCATAGGACTTATTTCCCACCAGATTATCATCCCAGAATACGAAGTATTTACCCAACCAACCTTTAGTTTCCATGGCTTCGATATCTTTAATCACTTCCGGAATGGGACGAAAACGCTGCTGGTAACGATTCACCCAATTGGTGAAGCAAAAATTACAATGATGAGGACATCCGCGGGAGGCCAGGGTAGAGGATCGAAAGGTAAATTCCCGGGGAATGATCTCAAGTTGCGGGTGTGGAAATTTTGCCAGGTTGAACAGCTCCTTGGAGCGATAAATTTTCTGATGT
>MESS01000073.1:7054-10580 GCA_001771055.1 Caldithrix sp. RBG_13_44_9 | reverse complement strand
TTCAGATCATGCAGTAATTGCGGCCAGAGTTCTTCGGCTTCTCCTGCCACTACCATATCAGCATGCTGAAGTGCTTCCCGGGGACGGACCGTGGCATGAGGCCCACCCATGACCACCATGGTTCCTTTTTCACAGAAACGGTCAGCAATTTCATACGCACGCGGAGCAAAAGCAGTGACATAGGTCAGGCCGACTAAATCGTAATGAGTATCGAAGTTAATTGGCCTTAGCCGTTCCTCTACTACTTCAATTTCATGCTCCGGAGGTGTTACCGCAGCTAAGACCGGAAAAGTGAGTGGCGGTAAAAGAAAAATTCGTTCACCATGTTGTTCGCGGTCCAGATCCAGGGCCGGGGCAATGAAACCGATTTTCATGGTGCCTCCGGGGTTACGACCGGATTTTTATGGAGCTCCGGTTGAATATTTCCTGCTGGATACGGTTTTTTCCCCTTAAATAATTCCATCAATTCTGTCTCATTAACTTTTTTAAGTTTTATGTTCAGCCGGAACAGTTCTTTCAGACTCTGCCAGGGATGGATCATCAGGGTGGAAGTTTCCAGGTAACAGGGGAGAAAACAGTTGCTCGGACAGCGATAGTTTTTACCGAAATCTGTAATCAATGCCTGATAAGCTTTTTCCCAGGAACCGAGTTCCAGCATCGGGTATCTCTTCTCAGCGATCACCGGACAGGGCCCCACCAGGTCGCCATTGGGATAAATCCGGGGAGTCAGGTAAGGATAACAGCGGAAAGACCTGAATTCACGGATGTGAGATAGAAATTCGGTGGTGTCCATCACCCTGCCATTTTGTGACTTCAAAGTTACTAAACGGTCGATGGTAGAATGATATTTTTGATCTGCTGCTAAGGCTGGTGCATATTGCCCATTATCTAATAACTGCGGACAGACAGTCAACCTGACGCCGATTTTGCTGGCAAAATAATACAGCGGGATGACGTCATCCAGTTGATCAGGTATGAGCACCGCATTAAGATTGATCCGGAAATGGCGTTTCTGCTGTTGTCTGGCATAAAAGGTAATGATATCGATGAGCTGTCGGGTCAAACCGCTGTGTTGAATACCGAAGATCTTATCCTGAACTTTTTCATTGATAGTGTCCAGGCTAATCTGGATAAAATCCAGATCGTCTAAAATTTTTTCATACCTTGGAAGTAGCAAACCGTTGGTAAACAGACTGACAGGTTTGAATCCCAGAATCCTGGCGGATTTAATGATCAGATCGATATCGGTGCGCAGCAGCGGTTCACCTCCGGAAATGGCGATAGCTGGGATTCCGCGGCGACATATTTTCAATACTTCAATAGCCTGAACAGTATCAAGTTCAGGAAATTTATGGGAATGGTTATTGTGGGCATGATCGCAATAACAGCATTTTAGGTTACAGCGATAAGTGACAAAATA
Source organism: Caldithrix sp. RBG_13_44_9 (assembly GCA_001771055.1). Taxonomy (GTDB): domain Bacteria; phylum Calditrichota; class Calditrichia; order RBG-13-44-9; family RBG-13-44-9; genus RQOF01. The sequence continues at coordinate 9,160 of MESS01000073.1, read as the reverse complement.
GGCCAGCAACAGAGGTTTCAAATTCTGGGAATCAAAATAACGGATGCGAAAATAGTCTTCATAAAATCTAAGGAATAATCTCATATTTATCATCATCTGAATCTCACTTTTGATTCAATCATTTCAAAAAAAATGCCAAATTATACGACTTATTTAAGTCTCTAATTATATTACTTTAACAAGATTTGATTGCTGGTATTTAGGGAGAAAATGTTATCTTTTTGAAGACACTTGTACATTTTAGAATACATTTTTAACTAGTCTGCCAAGGCCGGGTTCGAAGACAGGAAATGTGGAAGCGATTTTATTAACAGGTTGAATTATTTTATATACAAGACTATTTTAAAAGCTCATTCTTTGTAGGAATTGCAACACCGGCACAAACGGTTTGCACATATTATGATCATTGATTAAATACTTTTATAGTATACCCGCATTGGAGGTAAAATGAAAAAAGTTTTTTATATGTTTATCTTGCTGCCCTTTTTTACAAGTAATTGTTTATTCTCCCAAACAGCCCCCCTGCCGGATTCCCCCTGGAATTTTATGGATACCAGGACAATTGGAGCTTATGATTTCATAAAATCCCATCCCACTTATGATGGCCGGGGTGTAGTGATCATGATCCTGGATTCAGGGGTGGATATGGGTGTTCCAGGACTTCTTAAGACCAGTGAAGGTAAGGTGAAGGTTATCGATGCCCTTGATTTTTCCGGCCAGGGTGATATCTCTCTGGAACAGGCGAAAATTGACTCCAGTGAAACGGAAAAATTTTTAAAAAATAAAGAGATCAGGTTAAGCAGCTGGGAAAAGCTTTCCAATCAACCTGAAAATAAAACTTTCTGGATCGGAGCCCTTTCGGAGCAGCAGCACTTTAAAAATGCTGAAATTCCTGATATTAATAATAATGGTAAAACCGATGATGTTTTCGGTCTGCTTACATTTTCAGTCGATGTGTCGGGCGAAAAACGCTGGGTATATTATATCGATGAAGATGCAGACGGAAATGTAGATGATGAGACTCCCCGTTTCGACTACCGGTTTAATTACGATACATTCTCCTTACGCGGACGGGTTCCGCTGACCGAGAAAAAAATGCTGACCTTTGCTATGAATATTTATCCTGACGAAAAGCTGGCGGTTTTTCATGCCGGTGATAACTCACATGGTACCCACTGTGCCGGAATCGCTGCCGGATTTGAACTTTTTGGGGAATCAACCCAGCACGGAATCGCCCTGGGTGCCCAGGTTATTTCAGGAAAAATTGGCAATAACCTTCTCTCGGGAGGTGCTACTACTACCGGTTCGATGAAGAAAGCCTATGAGTATGGCGTCAAATGGGCTGAGGAACATCAAATTCCGCTGGTTTTTTCGATGAGTTATGGAATCGGATCTGAGCTGGAAGGACGATCCGATATTGAGAAATTTCTGAATGAGATAATGGAAAAAAATGAAAATTTGGTTGTGGTGGTATCGAATGGTAATGAAGGACCGGGTATAGGCAGCACCGGCAATCCATCTGCTGCCAGTCGTATCCTTTCGGTAGGTGCTTTGCTGCCCTATGGCAGTGCCCACGATTCCTATGGATTTGCCAACGAAAGTGACCGTCTGTTCCATTTCAGTTCGCGTGGGGGAGAAGTAAATAAACCGGACGTCATCGCACCGGGAGCAGCGGCTTCCAGCGTCCCATCACATGCTTCCAGGGAAAACATGTGGGGTACCTCCATGTCCTGTCCCCAGATAGCCGGAGCTGCGGCGGTCTTGATCAGTGCCTGTCTGCAGGAAAATATTCCTTACAACGGTGCACTCATCAAACGTGCCCTTAAATACAGTGCTGCTCCTCTTGCCGGTTATAACCGGCTGGATCAGGGGAATGGAATTCCCAATCTGGGCAGGGCATTTGAGATTATGAAAATGTATGCCCAGCGTAATGAAAAGAATCTATTAACTGACTATCACATGGAAACATTGAGTCCGAACTACCCGGATGAAAAGGGTGAAACAGCTTACTGGCGGACCGGAAAATACCTGCCGGATAAAAACAATAAACAGATTTTTTCAGTCCAAGCGCTGTTCCCCGCCCGAATGTCGGCCGATGAAAGGAAC
>MESS01000073.1:6706-6976 GCA_001771055.1 Caldithrix sp. RBG_13_44_9 | reverse complement strand
ACTGAGCCAGCCAAAATCGGAGGCTACTATCAACCGGAATTGTTGACCAAGCAGGGCATTTATGTAGCCACTATCAGCGGCTATCCGAAATCCGGACCGGGGAAAAATATTCCGGAATTTCAGCTGATCAACACTGTCATTATACCGCAGGTGTTCGAAGCCAGCAATAATTATCGAATGAAAATCACTGGCAAGAGTTTGAAAGCCGGAGAATATCATCGTTATTTTTTACTGGTACCGGCCGGTGCTTCCAGCATGACGGTGAAAATT
>MESS01000073.1:282-6658 GCA_001771055.1 Caldithrix sp. RBG_13_44_9 | reverse complement strand
CCGGAGGGAGTGGAGGTGGAGAAAACATCATCCATTGATCCACAGACTGCAGAGCCAGTAATCACTTCTTTGAAAGCAGCGGATTTATTGCCGGGAGTGTGGGAAATTATTCCCTACGCCTATCATAACTTGACTCAAGTTTCAACTTACGATCTGGAAATATATTTTAATGGTTTTTCTATTCAGCCCGATCCAATCGATAAGATCTGTTATCCAGCCGGAGAAAAACCGTATGGTGATCTTGCGGTGACCAATTATTTCCATGAATTTTATGGAAAAGCCAGTGGTAAAATTGAGGGTTATTCCCGGCTCAAAATTTTCACAATTACCGAAGACAACTATGAATATCATTTCGAAACCGGGGAAGATGTTGAAGCCGTAAGATTTGAGCTGGAATTAGACAAAGAAACCTACAATTTATTCACTGATTTTTCTGTAATGGTGCTGGATCAGGAAGATACCTTTCTGGAAAATGATGGATTTACTCAGCGGAAACTCCTGGTGGAATTTCATCCTACAAAACCAGGAAAATACACTTTGAAGATCCTGGCTGGTTTTACTTATCCTGCTAAAAAGGAGGAAACCTGGAAGGTTAGGATGACCGAAAAATATATTACCAGAGAAGTTGTTCCCATATCAATTAAAAGGAACGATTCCCGGGAGTTCAGGCTTTATCCTTCTCTGCCGGTAAACCTGAAATTTGAGATGGAACATGCTCCCTGTCTGATACCAGACGGTTATTCTTATAACGGATTCATAGAATTTCAGAACATTCAGGATGTAGCTGTGGCAACAATACCCATTTTGATCAGAAAAGAACCCTGAAAGTAAAAGGTTTAATAGAGGCTAAAAAATGGGTGTAAGGTATCCAGGATTAAAGATTTTCCTAGTTCGCGCTCGCTAATAGTTCCTTTAAGGGTTGTCGGAAATTTTTATTCAGGGAGGAGAATAATTTTTCAATTTTTGTGAGATTCAGACCCGAACTGCGGGTGAATTCCAGTGACTGGATATAGAAACCATATAGCTTGTTGAGCTCATCGATTTCAGCCCGGGTCTCTTTTTTCACCCGGTGTTTTCTTTTAGATTCGGTAAAATTTCTGATCTGCTTTTTATGACTTTCATCGGTTTTTTGATCGACCAGGACATTTTCCACGAAATAGATGAAATCTCGATTGTTCTGGGAAATTGCTTCCTGGTATTTTTTCTTGATAATGTCAATGGATTTGGATTTATAAATCACTGACCAGAATTTTAATTTGGTGGAGAGTTCTTCATTCACCCGGATGGGCGCAGCCATTTCCTTCAGAGCTCTTTTGCATAAAAAATTAAGCCGCCTGGTATAGGCATCCTGGAATTGTTTTAAACGATTGTTTATCAACGTCTCAATACCCCCCCCGTAAAATCTTTCGCGCCGCTCTACCGTTTTTTTATCATACACGTATCCGGACATTGAGGAAAGATCGTATATGATATTCTCAAAATCCTTTAAGATACTTTCAGATAAAGCTTTTAGTTGAGCAGAATTCATGACCCGGTTCTTCTTCTCTTTTTATTAATCCAAATCTTGATATTTACCTCACGATTATCCTGCAATCGCTTCTTTCCCCATTATCGGTCGATTGAAAAATTACTTGAAAATGAATAACTATATCCCCTTCTACTGCCCAGTGAGAGGAATAAAGGAAAAAATCATATTAACCCAACTTTCCCCCCCATCATGTTAAAACCCATTGGGATCAAGGGGTGTTCAAAAAATTTAGGCACTACAGATTTTAGGTGACCATTAATTTCGGCGTCAACATGGTTTCTTTTACCAATAAATTCCGATAAATCGTCTTCTGGTCATCATTAGGCTTCACATTCAGTCGAACCATATAAAACTGATTCTTCTGATTACGGAGACTTACCGTTACCCGAGTGTGAGTCGATAGTTTTTTCCGGATGGTTGACCACGTGCGATGATCTCCCAGACTTCGTAAACGATGCTCAATGCTGTTCAATAGATGATAGGCTAATACCGAAATAAATAAATGGGCATCGCTGCGCCGCTCTTTCTGATGATAGATTGGACGAAAACCTAATTCACTTTTGAGACATTGAAAAGATTTCTCGATCCGGCGAATTAAATTATAGATATTCCAAATTTCTTTTTCATCTAAATCTAATCGATTCGTACGTAAAAAGTAACTGCCTGAATACTTTTCGTCTAACTGGTCTGGCCGGTTCAACCTAAATTGTACATCAACCGCCAATTCCCCTTCCTTAACCACCCGGATCTCGTAATAGGAACTGATCCGGCGATACCGCTCCTTGAGCCGACCGATCCGCTCTACTACTTTGTCATACCGCTTAGTGGTATTCGCTCTGCTCAATCCCTGTTTTAATAACGTCAGCTGTTCCTCAAATAGTTTCTCAAATTTTGTCCGGATAGAACGCTCCTTGAATTCCTTGCCACGACTGTGAACATACAATACTTTCTCTTCACCCTCTTCCACCACCCAGACCTGGATCTTCTCCCGTTCATTCTCGCGAATGGTTATATATCCCCCTTGTTTATCCGGAAAGTCATGACGGCGGCGGGAAACTACCACATAGTGAATCTGCGCCTGTTTCAAATCATCCAAATTCTCTTCGGTGGCAATGCCGGCGTCCAGTACCACCGTAATGGGACGATCCTGATATTCCCGATCCCCGGCCAGGGTCAGAATCATCTCTTTGAGCGTCTCCGGTTCACTCTGATTGCCATTAAAGAAACGGCTCTTTTTTGGAAAACCATCCTCATCTACCACCAACCCCAAGGTAATTAAACGACAATCATTCCGACGCTCTTTTGACAGGCCAAATTGCGCCTTTGGATTATCCGCTCCCGATCCTTCCAGGTAAGTGTTGGTTAAATCATACAATATCAGATGCTCTCTTAAATTGAAAATCTTCCGCTCTCTTTGCCATAAATGCACTTCCAATGCTTCTTTATGCGCATAGAGCTGATCAGCTATCTGGTAAATACTGTTTTTAGAAACATGCGCAAAATCTTCGGCTAATAACTCTCCTAAACCCGATCGCTCTTTAGCCCAGGCCAGCGTCGCAAGCTCACTGCCAGGCTCAATAAGCCGGCCAATAATGCTCAATGCCGCCATATGGACTTGCCTTTCACTCATCCCTTGTTCTCTTAACAGTCGATCCATCTCTAAATACCGGAACCAGCTCAATCCTACCTGCTCAGAGCCAATCGTGCGGCAGTGACTGGCCTCCAGGGTGTCTAAGATCACCTCTACGGCCGGTAAGCGGGAAGATGGCATACTGCTTTGGTTGATGAGACGTTGCCCAAAATAGAAAGCCAGTGATTCAATCTCCGGATCGTTTTGGAATAAGAGAAGCTGATTCTTTAGGTATTCCTCAATTCTCTTGGCCAGTAAAGAGTGTCTCTCCGAGGGGAGATTTAAACGTCCCAAATTCAGAAGGGTGCGCTGTCGGGGGCCGTTTTCCGTGCGAATGTTCTCGACCAGGCGATAATAGGTATAATTTTTATTCTTTTTACCTTTTTGAATTACTTTCCGAATATACATGCTAAATATTAGCGGCTGGAATATCCGCAAGTCAAGCATAAATAATCTTTTAGGCACTACATGAAACCTGCGGATAAATTATATATCTTGCTCCGATTACATCTTAATATAATAGGAAATTATGTATATAATTGCATTCTCATAAGAAAATCTGTCAACCCATGATAACAAGGAGGGAAAGTTGGGTTAAGAGCCGGTATGGTAAAGGAAGTATATCACAGTTTAGAACAGGACTATCATTTGCGGAAGATCGTGAGTGCCTATGAGGACTGGATAAAATTTGGCGTCAGGTTTCAGAATCAGAAATCAGCTTTATACCGGTCAGTGGGTTTACGATACAAGAGAGATGCTATCGATGAGAGCAATGAGTTATTGCAATTTATTGAAACCCACCAGGAAAGCGCCATCGCTCTTTATGAGGAACGGAAGAATGAGTATGAACGTCTATTTCGGAGCTTACGGAAAGAGAATCGTCTCATCTCAAATTTGACAGCTATTTCAGGCATCAGTGACATTTGGGCAGTGACCAACTATAGTATAGTAATAGACGCCAGCCGCTTTAAGGATAAATATAAATACTGGAGTTATTGCGGATTAGTAAAGCATGAGAAACAGAGTGGTGGCCGCAGTTATGGTAAACGATCTCCGCGATATTGCCGGAAGTTAAAGCACATCTATAAATCAGCTGCCCTGGCTGCTATTGGGGGTAAGAATGATATCAGAGAATATCATGATTACCTTTTAAGTCTGGGACACTCACCCCGGGATGCCCGAAATGGGGTTGCCCGTTATATTGCCAAAGTCAGCTATGGGATGTTAAAGAATAAGAGTGAGTATATTCCTTATCACTGGAGGAGAAGTCAGGAGAAAGAGTCCCTGAAGATCGCATAAAAATTTCAATCAGGCTTGGTCTCATTGATGTTGGATAAAGAGGATAAACAGAAATTCAAATAGGTAATATGGGAAGAATCGGGGAAGCAGATTCATTCGCAATGATGCTCCAAAATGAGAGCCACTTTGTCGGTTAATCCTTCCCCTTTAAATATCCAGAATTTACCGTAGCCATCAAGGCTCAGATAGACGCGTGGTACTAAAAAGGACTAATGTAAAAATCGGGTAAAGTAAATATTACTGATTTTGAATTGGTATGGAGCTGGAAAAAATGGGATACAAGCCAGGATTGGAAGTGAGCCCAAAAGCAGAGAAGCAAAAATGGTTTATTTTTGTTAATGGAGAAATATATTCTCTTGACTTTTTTCTTTATAGACATTGCGAGGAATGAAATGACGACGCAATCTTTTATTATTGATGTTAAAAGATTCCTTCGCTTCGCTCGGAATGACAAAATAGGTCAATTTCCAGAAGTTTCCTTTTATATAACTCTAATGATCCGATCCCTGGTATTTCTTTTCTCCGGCAGTTATCCTGATTGCCAGATGATTCTGTTCCGGTGGCAGGGGACAGGTAGCATAAATAGTAAATGCACAGGGCGGATTATAGGTCTTATTGAAATCGATAATCACCTTTCCATTCTCATCCGGGGGATCGATATAAAGAAATCGACCAGCACCATAAGTTTCCGGGCCATTGGTCTCATCTGAAAAGATAATAAACCATTGCCGGGCTCCTTCTTCGGCAATCGGATCCAGGCGGAAGCTCCGACCGTCCAGCTTAAATACAAGGGCACCGGGACAATTTTCTTGATTCACTGTACCCAGAACATTGGGAACAGAAATCTTTTTGGGAGGTGAGTAAGGTTCGAACCTGGCTTCAACCTTCCAGGCCGGATCTACCGGAAAATTTTCGATTCCTTTGAAATTCTTAAGATTGTCATTTTCACTGTCCCGCAGGCGGATGCCATATTTATCACCACGTTTAATCAGCAGCCAACTGAGCGATCCATAGGTCAGCACAGTGGGATTTTCGCTCTGATCATCCTGCATCTCCAGGGATTGAACGGGCTTTTCTTCAGATAAAACCGGGAGATTATTAAAAACATGAATGGTGACCTTCCCTTTATTGAGAATAAAATTTCCCATCACCGCCGGGACTTTTTGGGCCGTAAATTGAATGGAATTGGACTCGTTTCCGCCATAACTATTCTTTCCCTCTTTCAACCAGAATAATCCGATCAGGCTTAACCAGCCGTCAGATTTAGTGAGATTGGTTATCCGCCGCTGCCGCCAGTCTGCAATTTCTTTTAAATATTGGCTGGTCTCGCTGGAAACTTTTTCCGGTTGTTTGCAAGTATAACTACTGAGCAGCGAGAGAAAAAAGATCAATAACATTGCGATATGTTTTTTTTCAGGAATCATGTGGTTGCTCATCTTTAATACATTTTCAAATTTTTCTAATAAGATGAATATAAAAAAATTCAGGAGAAGGATTCATTGGAAATATTTTTCGGTTAACCGGAAATAATCCCATCCGGATCTGATAATTTCAAGACCAGTATATCATCCTGAATCTTTTAGATCATGAATATTTTTACTTTGTAAGTCCGGCAGGTGAGAATTTGAGAATCTGCTAATTATCGTTTGTGAATCATGTTTTTGTTACTATATTTTTAGCACTGGTTTTTAGAAAAAAGTTAATAGGCGATTGCAGTAATCAGAAATGCGTAAAATAAGCCGGCAAAAAGCAGAAGAGTTATTTCAGCTCACGAAAGTGGTTGAGAAGAAAATCGAGCAGGACAGGCAGGAACTGCGTCTGCTGTTTTCTTTATCCAACCGCCATTCACTTCATGTGGTCTACAATTTGAAGAACCATCGTGAGACTTTCTTCATTGAAGATTTTCCCAAAAGCAGTCT
>MESS01000073.1:0-135 GCA_001771055.1 Caldithrix sp. RBG_13_44_9 | reverse complement strand
CTCACGGGAAAACCCGTGGCAAATGATGAATGAATAATAACCAGAGTTTTTTAAATTTTGTGAATTAACCAGGCTAAATATTTTTCCCTGCTCTGCACAGATTTAGTGGAATAATTTTATCAAATTTACTCTTCT
>MESS01000072.1:12253-17519 GCA_001771055.1 Caldithrix sp. RBG_13_44_9 | reverse complement strand
GTTCTCAGTAATATGATATGCTAGAGAGTCTCTTGTATATGGAACAGGGGGACCATCAATAAAATCAATTAATAGAATGATAAATTTAAAATTATTAATCGGATTTATTTCAGAGAAAATATTCTTATGTAAAAACACAATATCTGAATTATTACCGACCAAGATATTATCTATTTTATAACATTCTACTGATACACTTGAACCTGTAGGGATAAATTCTAGATTTGGAATATTTAATTCAAATACTTTATTCTCGCTAGACAACTTATAGCTTAATCTACTTTGACCTTTCTCAAAATCATCTTCATAATAGGCAATAATGTCGCCTTTTAAGGCAACTCGTGATTCTACTAAATTTTTATAGTCGATTGGTATCTTATTTAATTCCTCAGACGATAATACATTTTTTAAGAATTCTTCAGGGGACAAGTATGCCAATCTCTTCATTAGAATGTAACGTTCATTAAGAGTTTTATATAGATCACTCTCAGAGTAATCAGAAAAGAAATTTTCAATATTTCTATTCAAGATTTGAACAGTTTCAGAGTATTTTAAAATCTGAGTCTCAGATTGTTGTAAATAGGATAGATGGGTGTTTAAAAGCAAGATGCATGTCAGCCATTTTCCATATTTGATCATTTCAGTCTCCTTCAGGCAGTAATAGCAAAAAGCATTGAGAGAAGAATTTCTTCTAATTCAATCTATGTGAAAAAAGCCTATTACAATCTGAAGAAAAATGACAATATGAAAGACCATTATGGTTTATTAATAGCCCATAAATTTTGGGAAATGAACTGTATCAATTTTATGAAAATTTATAAAGAGTTTCAATAGATTTCACAAAATATAATTGCTCAACTTTTTTTTAGCTGTTGAATACAGATTGATACTTCGAAGTATTTTGGAAACTAATTTAGATATTGAGGAAAGCTTTATTAATATTAACTACCATTTAAATTAGATTTAGTCAGCGTCCAATTTGTCACTATTATGTCACATTATAACTATTTATCTTTATCCAAGTTAATTAATATCAAGTATTTATAATAAGAATGAATAAATACCGCATGTTTGGACATATCACCACCCGTTATCTTAAACTGACATAGAAAATATAAAAAAAGAGAGTCTATAATTCACTATTATTTAAACATTTATACTGAAATTGCAAAAGAAAATAATTCAGATCAGTTGGTTACTCAGTTTGGAAATACGATTGATTTTTTATAATCATTGCCCTATATTTTTCAACATTTAGTGATTGATTATCCATACTTTATAGATTTTAGCCCATTGGCTCAACAAATGATACTTCAAATCCCAAATTTCAATAAAAGTTAATTATTCAGGAGTAGAATTTGAATCATAGCACACACCATAAAAGGATAAGTCACATGAAACTGGTACAGGATTTTTTTTTACTTTTTACTATCTATTTTTTATTTTTCTCAGCCTGCCAGCAGCAAAGCGAAAGTAAAAAGTATTTGATCGGTTTCTCGCAATGTAACAGCTCCGAACCATGGCGGGAAGCCATGAACCAGGAGTTGCAAAAGGAAGCCGCCAATCATCCGGAACTCGAATTGATCATTTCAGATGCCCAGCAGGATAATTCCAAGCAGGTAGCGGACGTGGAAAATTTCATCGTTAAAGAGATCGATCTGCTGATCATCTCACCCAATGAAGCTCAACCTTTAACCGCCATTGTTGAAGAAGCATTTACCAAAGGGATTCCGGTGATTGTGTTAGACCGGAAAATTTTATCCGATAAATACACGGTTTTTATCGGGGCAGATAATGTGTTGATTGGCGAAGCCGCCGGCAAGTATGCCGCAGCCCTTTTGGAAGGCAAGGGAAATATCGTGGAAATCTGGGGGCTTAAAGGATCCACTCCCGCTCAGGAAAGGCATGCCGGTTTCATGAAAGGAATTGCCGCCTATCCGGAAATACAAATCATCTATGAACAGGATGGAGCCTGGCTGCGCCGTAAAGGTTTGGAAATTATGGAAAATGCGTTGCAGCGTTTTGAAAAAATCGATCTGGTATACGGTCATAATGATCCCATGGCCATGGGTGCCTACATTGCGGCAAAAAATGCTAATCGTAATATGGAAATGTATTTTCTCGGTATTGACGGTCTGCCGGGAGCCGAAGGCGGAGCGCAGGCTGTTCTTAACGGTGAACTCAATGCCACTTTTCTTTATCCTTCGGGTGGTAAGGAAGCCATTCTGATCGCCCTCAAAATTCTGCACGATGAGACAGTCGACAAGAATATTACTTTGCAAACTGCTACCATTGACAGCAGTAATGCCAAGAAATTTATTTAAATGGGACTATGTTGATATGGGTTATAGAGACTGGGGGATATCAAAGGCGACAGATATGTTGATGGCTTAGACCTGATACAGATGTCAAAAGACCCGGGAAGAACATGGATACTCTAAGCACTGGGAGGATTTACAATGGATAAACAGCAATTGCAAAGGAATTGGCAAAAGTTTTTAAGCATGTTTATGGAACCAATACCGAGAGATTGGCAAGAGTATAACCGCTAACAAGATTTGTATTGCTGTAAGAAATGTGGCTGGGTAATGCAAAATGGTTCAAGAAAAGCATGTGATTCTTGCCCCGCTGGTCCTTTTAACAGCAGTCTAGCTAGACATTGGTGGAAGCAGGCTTGTAGATGGCGCGTCAGATGTTGGAACCCGGTATGTCCAAATTGCGCTGAACACACTGAACAGGAAAGGAATAACTTTCGGTGGTAAGACATAGAGATATCTTGTTGACCCTCCCAGCCATCGGCGCCCCTGTCTGGCTGACGCCAGCCAGACAGACCTCACTTATTCAGAAGGGAGAGGCTGATGTGGGTCATAGGATGTTTTCATTTCTCATAGCGATTTATTGCACTATGAATCAATTATTAGTGGTCTTCATAAAATTTTCCGCAAGTTCAAGTTATTTAAGGAATTAATTGATGGAGAAATATTATTCTCTGGGAATTGATTTCGGAACCAACTCAGTGCGAACACTGGTGGTAGATTTGCAGACCGGCGAGGAAATTGCCACCGAAAGTATTGATTATCGCAGCGGTGAACATGGGATTTTATTAGATCGCCGCCAGCCTCATCTGGCCCGACAGCATCCGGGGGATTATGCTGTTAGTCTTAAAAAAGCTGTGAGACTGACTATGGAAAAGGTGTTGGAATCGGGAATATCTCCCACTGAGATCCGCGGGATTGGGATTGATGGTACCGGTTCCAGCCCTTTGCCGGTGGATGAGACCCTTACTCCTTTAGCCCTACAGAAAAAATTCCATCATAATCTGAATGCTCAGACCTGGCTGTGGAAGGATCATACCGCTGCCGATGAAGCCCGGGAGATTACCGAGCTGGCCGCCGAATTGCATCCGGAATACCTGAAAAAATGCGGTGAAGCATATTCTTCAGAATGGTTTTTCTCAAAAATTTTCCATTGCTACCGGATTGATCGAGATGTATTCGATGCAGCTCATTCCTGGATTGAATTATCTGATTACCTCCCTGCCCTGTTGTGCGGTCATAAGAACATCAATCAGTTGAAACGAAATGTTTGTGCAGCCGGACATAAAGCCATGTTTAATGAAACCTGGGGAGGTTTGCCGAGCGAAGATTTTTTAAGAAAGTTATCTCCCGATCTGGCCCAGCTTCGAAAACGGTTATACCAAAAAGCCTATAGCAGTGATGAGATTGCCGGCTTTTTGACCAAAGAATGGTCTGAAAATTTGCAACTGCCTGAAGGAATTCCGGTAGCAGTCGGCGCCTTAGATGCGCATTTCGGTGCAGTAGGCTCCGGGGTCGGGAAAGGAATTCTGATTAAAATCATTGGTACTTCTACCTGCGATATAATGGTCTATCCTGACGATGGAAAGTTGCAGGATATTCCTGGAGTGGCTGGCATTGTCAGGGGATCGGTGCTGCCAGGTTACCTTGGCATAGAAGCCGGACAGTCAGCCGTCGGAGATATTTTTAACTGGTTTGTCACCCAGGTGCTGAACCGGGAGGCCGATTATCATCAAATATTGAGTGAGAAAGCCTCACAGCTGAAGGCCGGTGAATCCGGACTACTGGCCTTGGATTGGAATAACGGCAACCGCAATATTTTAACTGATCCTCATCTGAGCGGTTTGTTGCTGGGACAAACTTTATTGACCAGTGATTATGAGATCTACCGGGCACTGATCGAAGCTACTGCTTTCGGAGCACGACGAATTATCGAGCAGATGGAACAATATGGAGTGAAAATCGAGAAGGTGATCAATTGTGGTGGGATTGCAGAGAAGAATCCGTTGGTGATGCAAATCTATGCTGATGCTTTAGGCCGACCGATGGAGACTGCCAGAAGCGCTCAGACCGTTGCCCTGGGAGCTGCTATCTTTGGCGGACTGGTTGGTTTAAAAAACGTGAAAGGATTTGAAACGGTAGAAAAGATCCAGGACAGAGTCTGCAAGGTAAAAGACAAAATTTATTATCCCAGAAAAGACCAGCAGAAAATTTATGACCAACTTTATACGCTCTATAAAAAAATCCATGATGGATTCGGGATAGCGACAAACCAGGAAAATATGTACCGGATCATGAAAAATCTGCTAGAGATAAAAAAATCAACCACCATGGCATAAAATTTTATGAGGATTAGGTAGGCATGAATAGTAGACAAGAATCTTTACTCCCAATTTATAAAATTTTTAGCGGCTGTTTGCTCCTGGTATGCTGTTTCTTTGCTAGTGGTTATGGATACCAGCGACCGCGGGCAATTTCGCTGAATGGTCAGTGGGAGTTTTGCATCACTACTCCCCTGACAAATTTGGTTCAAAACCGAACCGGATCTTTTGATCCCCCTCAATACCATCCAGAACTCAATGAAGTAATTCCGGAAAAGTATCAAATATCACCTGTATCCGGCTTACCACCAAATCCCCAATGGAAGCCCATCACTGTCCCCGCTGCCTGGGAACAGCTCACCGGAATTTATTTTAACGGTGCCGGCTGGTACCGGCGAACTGTGAATATCAATAAAGACTGGCTATCCAATGACCAATGTATCTGGATTGAATTCGATGCGGTGGCAACCGCTGCCGGAGTCTGGTTGAATAATGAATGGCTGGGTGGTAATGTGGGTGATTATGTCCGCTGGCGGGTAGAAGCAACCACTGCTGCCAGGGCCGGTGCGAATGAATTGCTGGTCTATGTGGATGAACTTCCTGGACATATCCTGCAAGGATTTCTGAGTG
>MESS01000072.1:11353-12244 GCA_001771055.1 Caldithrix sp. RBG_13_44_9 | reverse complement strand
CTCATCACGGCGGAATCTGGCAGGAAGTCCGATTATATCAAACTGGTAAAAATAGTGTCATTCCGGACGGAATCCATATTACCACCGACATTAAAACCGGTCAGATTGAGATCAAAGTTAAATTGAATGATCCGGGGAATGATTCAAAAAGTAAAGCTGAAATAGCAGTGGGCACTTATGATCTCAAACAACCTGGAAGGATTAAAAAATATTTAATACAAAATATAAAAGCGACCAGTACTAATTCAGAAGAAAAGGAGGTCAGATTCAGCTTTACTTTACCATCCTTCAAATTATGGAGTCCGGATGATCCGGTTCTATATGCTGTGGAATACAGGTCACAATTTGCTAAAGCTAAAAAGAGGGTGGAGAGGATTTTCAAGATCTTTGCCTTTCGTGAAATTAGGATAGATGGCAGCCAGGTTTTTCTGAACGGAAAGCAATTAAACATTCGCAGTGTGCTGAACTGGGGATACTATCCCCGAGTGGTAAGTCCAGCACCACCTATTGAAGTCATTCGCGAGGAATTTTCATATTATAAACAACTTGGTTTTAATGCAGAGACGATATGCCTGATAATTATGCCCGATTACTTCTATGATCTGGCTGATGAAATGGGAATGCTGATCTGGGAAGAATATCCTACCTGGCATAATGAATTCACTGAAAAGGATCTGCCAAGTTACCGGCGAGCCTTTCCTGCTTTTTTCCGGCGGGATCAGCATCATCCCTGTATTATTTTGCGCAGCATCTCGGTGGAAGCGGGCGTAGAGAACCAGGAAGTGATGGCCGACTTGGTCAACACTGCAAAAAATCTGACTGACACTCCAGTACAGGATAACAGCTCCTGGTTCTGGTTGAGTAATGATAAATTGACTGACTGGTATGGCG
>MESS01000072.1:9741-11298 GCA_001771055.1 Caldithrix sp. RBG_13_44_9 | reverse complement strand
GGCCAAGCTGGATGAGATGCCAGTGAAACCCTACATTATCGGTGAATCAATGGCCGGTACCGTCTGGCCAGACATCGCGGCCCTGCAGCATGTTAAATCTGATCATCCACTCGCTAATGGGGTCCTCGGAACAGATGCCAGTCATTCCGGACAGGCCCATCCCTATTGGTATCCCAGCTGTTTTGAGTCGTGCCGGCAGATAGAACAGGATCTGCGATCCCGCTATAATGCACATCTTCCGGAAGGTCAGGATATAATCCGTGATTATTTATTGCCGCAAAGTCGGAGATACGCCCTGGAATTCCGGCGATTCCAGATGGAATTGCTTTATGCTGATCCCCGCTATGCCGGCTGGACGGTATTTTTAGGACGGGATGTACCCAACTGTCACAGCGGATTATACGATGACCTGGGACGTCCCCGTTGGGAGCCTCCGGATTGGAAATGGCTGGGTGAAAATATAACCGCACCGGTAAAAGTAGAAACTGTTAATCAGAGAGATAAAACCCAGCCGTTAATATCACTGGCACCGGAATTAAAACGTTGGAAGAGGGACGAAAAAATTATCCGACGAAGGGATGTGCCGCTGTTTTTTATCAATGAGGGATATTCTGATCTCAGTCCGATTTTACTGAATTGGCCGGAGGCGAAAGCTATCGATGAGAAAGAGCTGTCTGTACTCCCGGCAAATGCAGTGGTGGCCAGCACCGTTCTTACCCATTCAATGCTAGATTTTCTTACTCAGGGTGGTCGATTATTTCTGTTTACCAGCCGCTGGCCGGGAGCACTGGGAAGTGAGCGGAATATGTACTGGGGAGATGCTATCTTCCTGCCGCCAGTTGGTCCGTTCACCGACCAGGATCGTGAAAGGCTGCTGGAATTCCAAATGTACGATCTTACTCATCAGAAGAGTGAAGTAATCCCGGTACAAAACCTTGGAATAAAATCCGATCTTGATCCAATGATACGCTTATTTGAGATTCACGGACTGGATACGGTAAACGTTCATGATCAACTGACTGCCAGTCGGGTAGGAGAAGGATTGTTGATAGCCAGTTCACTGGATCACACCTCCGACGCCGGACAATGGTTATTGGCCGAATTAATTCAATGGGCAAATCAGTGGGATTCAAACAGGGATTCTACCTATCCCAATACAGAAATCGATCCGGAAAAGCTGAAATCCTTCGCAGTAACTAAAGTCAACGCCATCTTTATGCTCACTAATAATTGGCGTTTCCAGATTGACCCGGAGCAACAGGGGGAAAGCTCAGGCTGGGGAGAAAAAGATTTTCCCGATCAGAATTGGCCTCTATTGCAGGCTGGAAGATTGTGGGAAAATCAGGGCTTTTCCTATGATGGAATGGCCTGGTACCGCCGCCAGCTAGAGGTTCCCCTGGAATGGAAAGGTAAAAAAATCATATTGGTGGCTGAAGGGGTTGACGATGCTTATCAACTCTGGATCAATGGAAAATCCGTTGCTTTCTATGGCAGCTTTACCGAACATTCCAAAACGGTTTTCCAGACTAAGACTGAAACCGATTTGACAGATTATCT
>MESS01000072.1:6560-9706 GCA_001771055.1 Caldithrix sp. RBG_13_44_9 | reverse complement strand
TGGTGGATGTTTTTGGCGGTGGCGGGATCACTCAACCGATTTATCTGAGGATTGAATGAGCACGATAAAATTTCACAGTCGCTCCTGAAAAAAGAGAATTAATCATAAAGATTCCAAATAGATTGCTTCTCCCGCCAAGGCGGGATCGCAATGACTACCTGAAATAGATTAAAATCAGCGTTTCAAAAAAGAAAATTTAAATCGCCAGTTTCTTTCTTGCAGAAGCACTGCCACTACTATGATGGCCCCTTTGAGCATCAATTGAAAATCTTTCTGTACACCATGTAATCCGAGGATATTACTGAGTAATCCGATGATGAGCACTCCGGCAAAAGTACCTTCCAGGGTTCCCCTTCCACCCTGCAGACTGGTGCCACCGATCACCACTGCCGCAATGGCATCCAGTTCAAATCCAATCCCGTCATTAGGATTGCCCTGGAACAACTGGGCAGCATGGATAATCCCTGCCAAACCAGCCAGCAGACCACAAAAGGCAAAAGCGGCGGTACGAATGAGGTTCACCCGTAAACCCGCCAACCGGGCGGCTACTTCATTACTGCCAATGGCATAGATATACCGACCCAGACGTATCTTGCGCAGAATCACTACAAAAATAAGGGTGATAAGGATAAACATGAAGACCGGAAATGGAATGCCAAAAAAAGAAGTAGTAAAAATTTTAAAACTTTCCGGAGCTGCCTGTGCGCCAAAACCAATATTCCTTGAATTCATACCGGATATGAACAGGGCAAAACCGCGGGCGGCGGTCATCATGGCCAGAGTGGTAATGAACGATTGAATTTTCCCCCATGATGTTAAGGCACCATTAATGAAACCGGCAATGGATCCGGCCATTAATCCCAGCAGAACGGTGAGGAAAAAACCCAGCTGCCAGTCCATGATACCAAAAGCGGTAGTGGTGGCTGTTAAAGCCAGAACTGATCCTACTGACAGATCAATTCCGCCGGTGAGAATTACCAGGGTCATTCCCACCGAAATCACTCCAATTTCTGATACCTGCCGCAGAACGTTGGCCAGATTATCAAATTTCAGGAAAACCAGATTACCTTTGCTGCTGACTGGTGAAAAGATGATACAGAAAACAAAGATGATTATGAAACCAAGAAAAGGCTTAACTCCTTCCTGTTCGGAAAGAAACTGCCTGATTTTTTTCTTCATTCCTCAGATCCTTTTAAAAGCATATTGTAAAATTTCTGGTGGACTGGTTTGCCGGGCAGTCAATAGAGCGGTTTGCTGACCGTTTGATAAAACCAGGATTCGCTGAGCCATCCTCAAAAGTTCGGGTATTTCTGAGGAAGTCACAATAATTGCTGCCCCCTGCTGGCTGAGCCGCTCAATCAGCTGATAAATTTCTTCTTTTGCTCCTACATCAATTCCACGGGTAGGCTCATCCAACAACAGCAGTAAAGGATTCACTAACAGAATTCGGGACAATAATACTTTTTGTTGATTTCCACCGGATAGAGTCAAGATGGGCTGGCGAAGGGTACGCCGTTTTACTCTGAGTTCGTCAAACTTGGTATCGATGATTGCTCTTTCACGGGATTCCTGAACAAAACCGAATCTTGATAAATTTTCCAGATAAGTAAGCGTGCCATTGAATTGTATATGATGATGTGGAAAGATTCCTTCGGTCTGACGGTCCTCTGATAAATACACCATTCGCTGCCGGATAGATTCGCGGGCAGAGTGCGGTACCCAACTCTTCCCTGAAAATGTTATTTTGCCTTTATAGGAAGTTTTCATCTCTCCAAATAAAAACTTCAATAGTTCTGTTCGACCAGCACCCAGCAAACCGGCAATTCCCAGGATCTCACCCCTACATATAGTAAAATCAATCCCGGCTAATTCCATACCCTGCGTTAAACGGACAGTCAGATCTTTAACTGAGAAAATTTCAGCCGAGTCAGTATCGTTTTGTTCATCACTTATTCTGGAAGAAAGTTCATGACCGATCATCAGGTTGATGAGTTGCTCACGGGAAATTTCTGGTTTTAGATATTTTCCGACATATCTGCCATCCCGCAGGATCACAATTTCATCGGAAATATCATACACCTCACGCAGACGGTGGGAAATAAAAATAATGGTTTTCCCCTGGTTCTTGAGGTAGCGCATTTTTTCAAACATAGTTTGAATCTCATGTTCACTCAGGGCAGAAGTCGGTTCATCCATGATCAAAATCCGGGCCTGGACCTGCAAAGCTTTGGCAATCTCCACCATCTGTTTCCAGCCTACCGTCAGATTACGGACCTTGATCTTAGGTGAATAAGGAAATTGAAATTCCTGCAGAATTTGATCTGAATCGGCATATAGTCGATTAAAATCAACCCGGCCGAGAGGTTGCAGGGGCTCTTTTCCCAGAAAAATGTTTTCACCGATGGTCAGGTCTGGCACTAGATTCAACTCTTGGTGAATCATCGCAATTCCCAGATGTTCAGCTTCCCGGGGATTGCGGGGGCGAATTTCCTGCCCGTTGTAAAAAATTTGACCGTCATGATCAGGAAATATCCCGCACAATATTTTCATCAGGGTAGATTTACCGGCACCATTCTCTCCAACTAGAGCAATAATTTTTCCACTCTTCACGGAAAAAGATATCTGGTGCAGTACTTCAACTCCAGAAAAGGATTTAGTGATTTGGTGGAATTCAAGCATTCGGTAGTCGGCAGTCAGGAATAACTAAAAAATTTGTCCACGGATTACACAGAAAAAGCATAATTTAATCAGGATTTCTTCTAATTTTTCTTTGAAGAGAATTATGAATATCTATTTTATCCTAGATCACGGATAATATAGTTGTGACTCATTTTCTGAGAAACATCGATGAACACAAGTTATAAATAGTAATAATTATCTTTTCCTCAATAATTTAGTCTGCGTTTCGCCGCCATTCAATAGATAGAGCAGCGGCAAAGGCCGGTCGATCCCCTCACGATATTGAGGCATTTCTTTCCAGGGAGTTACCGAAAGTACATTGGCCAGATCCATCCAGTATTGCATTCGGGCAGTTGGTAAATTCCAGGTCATATGAAAATGATTAGCCGGAGCATACTGCTTATATTCCCCCATGCTCGCGTGCCGGGGAGTAACAAAAGTATGCGGCCAGGTGGCGGTTGAAGTCT
>MESS01000072.1:3610-6508 GCA_001771055.1 Caldithrix sp. RBG_13_44_9 | reverse complement strand
CCAGACCAGTGAGAACATTCCGGAAAGTGAACTGTAGGCCAGGCGAGCTGCAATTCCCTCAATACCTCCCGGTGAGACAAAGGTGACCGAATTACCTAAACCCGGGAAGTAATCCGGATCGGCTATGGGGAAGGAAATTTTCTTCATGATCTCTTTGATGGACGTTCCAGGCCTGGCGGCCCAGTCAAATGAAGCTGAACCGGAATTGTCACCATCCACCAGTCCCCTTTTTTCCCACAGTGTTTTGCCAGTGAGTTTAATTTTTAATTTTTTAGCCAGCTCCTGCAGTTCCCAGGCTTCCCAGGCTTTCCGGAAATCCATAAACAATGGTGGATTTCCTCCCGAAAGGTAGGTCATAAATAACATGGTCAAAAGTGCTTGCATATCGGCTTCAGTGGCAAAGGGTATTACCGTTTTCTTCCCCAGGTGATCAAAAGTGGAATTAAACAGCGACTCCATGATATCGGCTACCGGTAGGGGTATTCCCCGTTTATCCGAACCCCATTCCAACTGACTCATGAAACCTCCACCCACTGCTCTCAGTTCTTTCAGCAAATCTCTGACGATCAGGTACATCGCCAGGCTTTGATCAAGCCGCAGTCGATCTGCCGCTCCTGGCAATTCAATTCGATCTTTGGTGTGATCATCCAGCCACTTTCGTAAATCCATTAATTCTTTCTGATTATAAGCCTTTTTCTGCAGCATATCGGCCAGCAGTTTCATATCCAGGCGAGTAATCTCCAGACCAAATGCATTGCGGGTCGCCAATACATGCGGGAGTGCCGTTTCCATGCCCATTGAGTCGTGGCCAAAGATGATCACCCTCCGTCCTTTCAATCCCTGATAGGTTACCGCAGCATAAGCCCAATCAATAAGAGCAGTTTTGGTTTTCTCACTCATTACCGGATATTGACCGCTATCCGGCCAATTTCCGACATTGATGTGAATTAATCCGCCATACTGGGAAATAGCACCGGAAATAGCGTGGGTAAACACTACTCCTGGTTTGGGACCGCTATTACCGCAGGTAAAATTTATCGGAATATCTTTTGGAAAATGACTTAACAGCGATATGACGGTCAGCTGAGGAAAGGCCCAGGTATCGGGGACACCAACCAGGATATTCACCCCCCGTTGTTTGAATTGCTGGGCAACCAGGTCGGCCTGGTTCTCACCATCAATCAGAATGTCCGAGTAAACCACCGGTGCTGCCTGACCATCAGGCATTTTAATTTCTGCGGCCAGAATATCAGCGGTCATTTTGATAATATTTGCAGCGCGGATTCTGGAGTCCGTGTCAATACGTGGATCACAGGTGGCAAATACTCCGATGACTGGTTTGTCCGTTGACC
Source organism: Caldithrix sp. RBG_13_44_9 (assembly GCA_001771055.1). Lineage (GTDB taxonomy): Bacteria > Calditrichota > Calditrichia > RBG-13-44-9 > RBG-13-44-9 > RQOF01. The sequence continues at coordinate 5,156 of MESS01000072.1, read as the reverse complement.
GCCGAATCTCACGGGACAATTTTTCAGCTCTCATCTTTCATTCCTGTATTCTATGCTCAGAAAATATTTCAAGTTAATTTTGAACAAATTACTTATACCAATGTCACTTTTATTTGGGACAGGATAACAGGATTTACAAGATTAAATGCAAGAATGAATCAATAATTTTCAGTTTGTTAACATTCAACATAAAATAATTTTTAAATTTTTAAAATTATCTCTTTTTTATCATGTCCATCCTGTGATCCTGTCAAAAAAGCTAAATAGATAAAGTCAGATCATCATTTCATGAGAAGCATCTTCCTGGTCTGAGAAAAATTATCAGTGCTTAGCTTATAGAAATAAATACCAGTGGCCAGACGGGAAGCATCATATTCCAGTTGATGTTCGCCGGCAGTCAATTTCTTGTTGATGAGGGTATCTACTTCCCGTCCCAGGATATCATATATCTTCAAGGTAACGTTTTCAGAAACCGGCAGATAAAAGGAAAAACTGGTAGTCGGATTAAAGGGATTTGGATAATTTTGATTCAGGCGGTAGTCCTTCGGTAATCCTGGATATGTTTTATCTTCAATGGATACCCAGGGAGTGCTGTTGGCCAGTGCCACCGCTTCCTCGTAATCCACGATATAGTGCCACCAGTTGTTCAGGATCCCCTCATATACACCTTCATAACGGGGGAAATGATTATACCACCAGACCATATAACCGCGGTGATAATCTCCACCCAGATAGACCCATTCATCGCGGTTAATAGAGCGGGTCTGATCGAGGAGTAAAGGATAACGTCTCCAGTTATCACAGTAGGAGATAACATAGCGGGGATTGGCGAAATCATAATCGGACAAACCATTGGGCGGATAATGAACATTACCGCAATGGGCACCGCCCGGAAAGTCTTTATCAATCCTGGTAAAAATTTCCCACATGTTTGGATCCTCACTGAAGACATTCCAACGACCAAAAGTATACCATAGAGCACTCTCAGAACGATGACCGAAGCTCTCCAGAGCTTCAGCCACTCCCCGTTCGTAATTCCATCCCATCACTGACAACAATCTGTTTAACCCAGAGTGAGCCAATGGGGGTGAATTATACCAGAACGCTCCCGGTCCCATGAGCTGGGATTCATACATCCCCCCGAAGGGAAATGTATACACCCAGACTTCATCTATGACTCCATTATTACGCTTGGTATCCAGATCATAAAAATCAACCATGGCATTATAATTGAATTTGACAATATTTTGAATTTCTGCCATATACTGTAAAGTCCCAGGGGTAGTTCGTCCATAGAGCCTGTTATTGGACGGAGTAAAATAATAGATGACCTGCTGCATGCTCATCGGTATGGAATCAATTTCCGTAAAGATATTCGCATCATCATAAGTCTCAACCACCTGGAAATCAATCACACCCTCACTGGCCATACTAAAATCTTCAATAATATTGCTGACCAGGGTATAGGGATTAGACCAACCCCAGACTTGATGAATCCGGCGGTTATTTACTGAATCAATCACTGGATTTTGCACTACCAAAGCCA
>MESS01000072.1:3322-3582 GCA_001771055.1 Caldithrix sp. RBG_13_44_9 | reverse complement strand
CCAGCGCCTTGACGCGCAGTTGCAGAGTGGTCCCGGGGATCACTTTAACCGGTCTGGGATAAATATAGAGTTGGGTCAAAACCAAATTACCAATTAAACTCCATTCACCTAAATAGATGTAATTACTTTGTGAATTGCGGGCTTTAAACCTGGCATACAACGCTTTCTGAAGATCAAAATCAATGGAATCAGCAGCAAAAGCCGAATGCGGCCGTTGATTGACCAATAACTGGTAACTGCCGGTACCACTGTTTAGATCA
>MESS01000072.1:0-3303 GCA_001771055.1 Caldithrix sp. RBG_13_44_9 | reverse complement strand
CCAGGCTCCAGTCACCACTGGTCCAGAAATAGATTTTACTCCTTGTAAATGATACGGTGTCGTTGAAAGCCAGGGTGATGCTTAGATCATTGGTGTTCTGCACCCCGGCCATGGTAAGGTTATTGCCGTCAAACACATTGGTGATAGAATTCTGGGTAAAGGCCGGATTCACGGTTGCCTGAATGGTGCCGCCATTAATGCCATTCAGAATTTCAACCGGATGACGAACGATCATCTGGGAAAATAATTCTACTGTGCCTAAGCCAGTAATTACAGTGAGTGTTATAAAAAAAGCGAATATGCTTTTTAGATATTTATCCATTTTTCCTCCTGGTCAAAAAATCTATTTTTTACCTATTACAATCATTCTTCCCAATAAACTTTAATTGTTTTCACTTCATACTTTTTCAGGTCCAATTTAATCATATTCTTATCATGAGAGATAAGCTGAAGATTATCTTCTAAAAAGTTTGAAAGATAGATCTTACCCGGGATCCGGGGAAGGGTGAGCTGAGCGGATGATGGATTCCCGCTGGATTCATATAATTGCAGCACCCAGCAATTACTGCCGTCCTCTGCCTTCTTGATACTGCTTGAGATAACATTAGACGGATTAACCTGGATGGATGATTGCTGCAGTGGAAGCTGACCGCTCCCTTTTTCTCCTGTCATCACCATCAGGGGTTCGTTGAATTCATAGCCGCGCAGAACCGTCTCACCTTCCCGCCAATCGCCGGTGTGGGGATACAGGGCGTAGCGGATGGTATGTTTTCCCCGATCAGCCAGAGGATCCGGCCAGGTGGGAGAACGCAATAAGGAAAGGCGGATAATGTTGCCTTTGATATCATACCCGTATTTCGCTTCATTGAGCAGGCTCACACCATAACCGCCTTCAGACAGATCGGCCCAGCGCAGGGCTGGGAGTTCAATCTTCCCTTTATCTTCCTCGCGGACCAAACGGGTGGGACGTTGAATGGTGGCATAGGGAATTTCATAGGTGGCCTGCTCGGTTTGAACGTTTACCGGAAAGGCTACTTTCAACATCACGTGTTCCTGCCACCAATCTACCTGGGTAACAAAATCGATCCGGGCAGTCTCAGAATAAAGAATCACATCCTGAATAAAGAAAGACTGGGGGAAATCTTTGGTAGGATATTCTTTGATGGCCTTAGGATGGAGAAAATCATGATACATCCGCAGGCAAACCCGCACCGGTCCATTCTCAACAATTTCCAGACCCCGGAATTTGCTGGGATTACGAGCTCCCAGACCAAGATTCCAGGCATCCCAGGCGGCTGGACGATCGTCGAAGAGTTGCAATTCGTTTCCTGCACCCTTTAACACCTCCCGGTTATTCTGTTTATCATAAATGCTTCTTACCCAGCCGGTTTTGTCATCTACAATAACTTTGAAAAACCGGTTCTCGATTATGTTACCCAGAACAGAGAGATCATTTTTCTGAGTTGAAGTTACTTCTTGTGCCCGTAACTCATAGGTCCGGTAGCCGAGGGCCGGAACCTGGTCGGCCTTAAAAATGATCTGCCGCTCATATTTTCCAGAAGCAGTGACCTGGGAAAGAATTTCTTTACCATCAGGATCAAAAACAGCGTAGGAAAGAGTGTCACTTCTCTCCAGATCAAGAGTAACAACATCATCTCTAATCCAGCTGGAAGGATTGAAAACAATCACTGGTTTACCCGTACCCAGACTGCCGGTGTTTATATTGGATACCAGGGCCTTCAGTACTTTATCCTGTTGATATTGCTGGATTTTTTCAGCCTGTTTATAATCTTCCTCAGCATCCCGGTAAACCTCGTGAATGCTGGAACCCGGTAAGATATCATGGAACTGGTTAAACAGCACAGTCTGCCAGGCCTCCTGAAGATCAGTCTTTGGATAGGGATAGTAGGATTCAGCCAGGCAGGCAAGCTTTTCCAGATTGGTCAATCCGGCTTCCAGCCTGCGATTATAGTTTTTCATTTTGGCCTGGGTAGTGAAGGTTCCCTGGTGATATTCGAGATACAACTCATTGTTCCAGACCGGCAGATCGGTCAGTTTCTGTAATCGCAGCCAGCTCAGGTAATTTTCAGCTGTTCCAAATTCGACCTGGGGGAAAATGTCTATCTTTTTCAATTTGTCGATCCGTGCCAGCATCTCAGGCGTGGGACCTCCGCCGTGATCACCGACCCCGAACAATACCATCAACTTAGGAAGTCCGGTATTGGCTTCATACTGCCGTAGCCAATCGACCAGTTGAAAGGGATCCTCGATCTGATTAACATAATCGAATGGAAAGTAGGCCAGGATGCGGGATTCATCGGGTCCCTGCCACCAGAACAGGCGGTACGGAAAAACGCTGGTATCATTCCAGCCGATTTTCTGAGTGATGAAGGCATTGATCCCGGCATTCAGATAGAACTGCGGCATATTCCAGTTGTAACCAAAGGAATCAGGATTCCAGCCAATCTTAACTCTTTTGCCGAAATTCTGCAGGAAATATTTCTGGCCGTACAACAGCTGCCGCCACCAGGAGGTCCCATTAATGAGATTGCAATCCGGCTCAATCCAGGTTCCTCCAATGATTTCCCACCTCCCCTGTTTTTCCAGACGCTGAATATCGACAAACAGGTTCGGATAGAGCCGCTGCATCCAGTCGTAATAAACCGCTGAACTCTGAGTATAGGTAAAATCAGGCTGCTGGGCCATCATCCGGATCACGGAGCTGAAGGTATTTTTGCAGACCTCCTGGGTCTCTGCTTTTCGCCACAACCAGGCCGCATCGATGTGAGCATTTGAAGTAAAATGGAGGGTGTAATTTTTTACAAAACGGTCAATTTCTTTCAATTGAGATCTTATTTTGGGCAGCGATTTCTCAAAGGCAGGTAAATCTCCTTTTTTCAAAGATTTTATATCAACCTGGGTAGCCAGTTTCTGCAGTTTATCATTCAGTTTTAATTTCTGGACTTTATCGGCTGGTGATTTATCAATCCCAGGGTCAACCTTCTTTCGCGAACTGCTCTGGTAGGTATCGAATCCCAGCAGTTTTTGTCCAACCCGGAAACTGAGTGACAGGTTATCCAGTTCTTCCTTAAAAGTTTTTAATTTTTCCAGATCCAGTTCAGCCCGCAGTAGCCGTAAAGGACCGCCGGTATTCATGGCTTTTATCAGAATAACAAATTGCATTCCCGCCTGGGCATTCTCTGAAAGCACAAACTCTCCGTCCCAGGGGAAATGACCTTTCGATTCTCCATTCACCCACAGATAGCCATAATCATCCACTGACAGCAGGAGCCTTATGAAACC
>MESS01000071.1:5237-7011 GCA_001771055.1 Caldithrix sp. RBG_13_44_9 | reverse complement strand
GGTATCCAGAGAAGCAGGGTAGGCGTTCAATTGACTGGGAGCATAAGTGATTGGCTGATAGGGATCCCCGATAACCGGTGTATACTGGGCAATAATTCCCATCTGGAGAGTCTGCAACAGAGAATCGAGTCCGGGATCTGAAGGAATATTGCTGTCGATTACCTGCAAAGTATAATCCAGCAAAGCGGTGCTGCTGCCGTCAAAAGTGAGCCGCAGTTTTCCTACATAATGGTAGAATTCCCCGGCCTGCACGATCGGAATTCCATTGACAATCTCAGGAGCGGCCATAATATCATGAGTATGACCACCAATAATAGCATTTATACCTGTAAGGTACTGGGCCATCATCCGGTCCAATTGCAAGCCCAGATGGGAACTCATGAGAATGACATTGCATCCCTGTCCTTGTAATTCGGCAATATATTGCATAGCAATCTGAACAATGTTGGTGTCTATAAAAACTGGCGCAGGATTACTGATCACATTGGCAGTGGGAGTGGTTAATCCAAAAATTCCCACTTTCATATTTCCACGTTGCTCAATGGCATATGACCGGAGGATAGAATCCAGAATGGGCACTGCTGCAGTATTGACTGCATTACTGCAGATGATATCAAAACTGGAATCCAGCTGGGCGGCTGCCAGAATGTCGCCCAGGTCGTTGGGACCGCCATCAAATTCATGGTTACCCAGTACCAGGGCATCACAACCCAGTTGCTCCAGGATCTGTAACTCCGCCACTCCGAAATAGGCGTTGAACATCAGTGTTCCCACCATAAAATCCCCATTGTGCAGGAAGATAGGATTGGGTTCAGTCATCTTCCAGAGTCCCATCATGCTGGCTGCTCGTGAAATTCCGCCATACTGCGCACCTCCGTAAGGCAGGAGATTGGAGTGAGTGTCATTTACATGGATGATGGTTAGGGTGTCCAACTGTGCGGTGGCAGAACCGAGAAAAATGAGCAGTAAGTTAACTAACAGCAGGGTAGTAAAAATACGTATTGTCATAGGCACCTCCGTTGGTTTTGGATTCATTGCAAAAATCCTCTATTATTTATAGGAATTAAATATCAATTTTTGTACCAGATTTCTTAACTTATTATAAAACTGTTAGTTATGCTTATTATCTGATGGTTACTTGTAAATAAAAAAGTTATACTCTTTTATACAAGTGTATGATTTTTTTGAAAATATTAAGGCGTTTGAGGATTATAGTATGTTTTAATATTTTCGAAGTAATTAAAAGTTGTGAAATTTCTTCTTGCCGAAAGTCCTGGTGGTATTGCAACTGTTTCATAGATCAATTTATATTTATTCGATATGTAATTCTTTGATCAGCCGGTTTAAATAGGTACGCTGAACTTTGAGAGTATGAGCAGTTTTGGTTTGATTCCCGCCGTTTTGTTCCAGGATTTGCTGGATATATTCCTTTTTAAATTGATTGATAGCCTCCTGCAGTGGACGGGGATCAAATAATGTGACATTTTTAATGGGTGTGACGGAATAAAGGCTTGGAAAATCTTCATCACTCAGCACATCAGTCTTGCACAAAACAACTGCCCTTTCGATGGCATTCGATAATTCCCGGATATTTCCTTGCCAATGGCAGTTCGATAACTTCTTTAGAGTTTTGTCATTTATCTGGCAATCGGGTTTTCCAATTTCAATCTTGAATTTTTCAAGAAAATGTAAACACAATTCAGAAATATCCTCCCGCCGTTCGCGTAAGGGCGGAATATTGACCTGGATGACATTGATTCGGTAATAAAGGTCT
>MESS01000071.1:840-5231 GCA_001771055.1 Caldithrix sp. RBG_13_44_9 | reverse complement strand
AAGGTACCTTTTGCTACTTCTTCCGGTAGATTGCGATTGGTAGCGCAGATCAGCCGGACATTAGCATAAAGTGTGGTGGTACTGCCCACCCGTTGTAATTCGCCATACTCGATAAAATGAAGCAGTTTCGATTGCAGTTTGAGTGGTAGTTCACCAATTTCATCCAGAAAGAGTGTGCCATGATTGGCTAATTCTACCCGTCCCTTTTTTTGCTTTACTGCGCCGGTAAAGGCACCTTTTTCATGGCCGAACAGGTCACTCTCCAGCAGGGTTTCGGACAGGGTAGCACAATTCACATACACGAAGGGAAAATTAGCCCTGGAGCTGTTTTGATGAATAAAATGAGCCAGTAAATGTTTGCCGGTTCCAGTCTCTCCGGTGATCAAAACCGTAATATCCCGCTGGGCGGCTGTCCGGCAGGTCTGAATGACCTCATCCATCTTTTGGCTTTGTCCTATAACCATCCGCCGCCGGTCTGCTATTTCCTGCTCATGGATCATTAACTGATCATGATTTAGCTTGACCTTGATCAGTTTTTCAATGGTGAGTAACAAATAATCGGGATCGACCGGTTTGGTCAAAAAATTTTCAGCACCTTGTTTGATTGCCTCTACCGCTGTATCAATATTCCCATAACCGCTGAGCATCAGCACTAAAGTCTCAGGGATTTGCTGTTTAATGGTCCTCAGAAAATCTAATCCCGATCCATCTGGTAATTTCAGGTCTAAAAAAGCAATATCCGGATGGAAGGTTGCAATCTGTTTTTCCGACTCTTTTAGAGAATGCGCGATTTTGACTTCATAATTTTTGTTGATGAGGAATTTGGACATTTCTTCTGCCAATTGCCGATCATCGTCCAGAATCAGAATTTTTATTTTCATGATTTTGGCTCCTGAGAGTTACCATTAACGGATGTGTTTTTAGTATGTCATTTGTCTCCTGCCGGGAAATACAGCTGAATGGTGGTGCCTTTTCCCTCCAGGGAATATATTTTTACTTCTCCTTTTAAAATATCCATAAATTCTTTGACGATATACAGACCCAGATGAAAGCCCTCCTTCCGTTCAGTTTCTGGCTTTGAGCGGCTGAAAGGTTGGAAGATGTTTTTAAGCTTATCACTTGATATTCCCCCGGCCTGATCGATTATTTCTACCAGAATTTTTCTTCGATCCTGCAGCGATTGCATTTTTCCAGTCACCGTGACCACTGAATTTTTTGTCGAAAATTTCAGAGCATTATCGATAATATTGAAAAGAATCTGCTGGAAAATTTCTGGATCAACCTGAACCATCAAACCCGGAGCACAATCCAGCTGTAGGGTGATATTTTTTTCTGCGATATTACCAGATAAAGTCTCCAGCGTGGCTGAGATCTCCTGCCTGATGTTGGTTGGCCTGACGGAAAGCGGAAATGTGCCTTTTTCGACATAGGATAGCGTCAATAGATGCTGAATAAGTCTTTGCAGTTTATATATCTGTTCTTTGATTTCAATGAACGGTCTTTCAGCCGCAGGTTGATTGGATTCCAGTTCTTCCTGGAGATTGCGCAGTTTCCACAACATGGTATTCAATGGCGCCCGGAGATCATGGGCTACTTCTGATAAGATCAGGGTTTTCCACTCACTGACTTTTTGAGCCCGCTTCTTTTGCAGTGATTCCTGGATGGATAATTCAAGAAACTCCATTTTTTCAATCTGCAGAGCAGCTGCATGGGACATCTCATTCATCAAATCAATATCCTCTTTCCAGAATCTCGCCCGGGAGCGTTTATCTCCTAAAAACCAAATCACATTTCTGGTAAGAGGGATGAAGATAATCCATTGTTCCGGAAGCGGATATTTTTGAAGCGGATTGTGCGGTTCAAATTTTTCCGGATATTTTTCATTGATGACCAGGTGAGATGGAAAATTTGTTTTTTCACTCTGGATCCACTTCCTGGTCGTTGGATTTTCCGCCTGCCATTCTTTCCAACGGTTTTTTTGACGAAATAAGAAAAGTCTCTCTTCCAGCGGAATAGATTTCTGAAAGAAAGAATCCAATCCTTCAATCACCTGGTTCTTTGACTTATAACGGTCCAGATTATTCATGAATTTCTGCAGGATTTGGAAACGGTCATACCGTATCCTGAAAAATTTCCGGTCAACCTGTTGCTGAACCTGGTTTTTCAAAGGATTAAACATTAAAGCAACAGCAACGGCGGCCAATAATGAAATAAAGGGTGATCCGTAGATTGAAATTTGTTTGTGTACCAGAAAAGAAATCCCGCCGACAATTACTCCGTACAGGATTATCAGACATGTCAATACTAAAAAATAGATAATACTTCGGGATAGAATGATTTCAATGTCAAATAGCCGGTATCGCAGAATCGCAATAGTCACACTGATGGGAGTAATCAGCAGACAAATCATAAAAACCCATTCCTTTATCAGTGGGGTCTGATCAAAAATCTGAGGCAGATTCCACAGAAAGAGGAAGGGGAAACTTCCCCAACCCACTCCTCCGATGATCCACTGTATCTTGCGGAGATTAGCCGGGTTGGGTTCTCTGGAGTAATTATAGGCAATAACCATAAGTGCCAGCAACAGGATCACTAAAATATAAATCCGATAAAAGATGTACCAGTGATGATAGTTTTGGATGGCAGCAGGTGAATATCCGGCTAATTTCAGGTAAAACAGGTAAAAGAGAATGATTGAAAAAATCAAACCGGAAATGTGCAGCGAAATATCCAGGATTCGTAATTTTCTGCCTGAGATAGCCCGGCTCGGAAAGTGAAATGCAAAGGTAAGAAAATAAAGAAAAGCCTGAGGGTAGCTCAGTAGATAAAGGGCAGCTAAAAATAGCGAGAGGGTTAAAGGCAGTTGAATACCAGGAGAGCCCAGAGCCAAAATGTATCCGAAGAATAAGGCACATATAGCAAAATACCTTTCTCCTCTCTGAGTCGATTTAAACCATACCAGGGCGGATATGACAATAAAGCTTAAACCGAGCAGGGTGTTGAGCAAGATATCAACGTTGCTATTTCTAGCGATCAGTATGACCGGTTGAAATGTTCCGCTTTTTAAATGAATATCAACCATTTGTCCGATTTTTTTTCGGTCGATGATTTCATCCAGTTCATACCAATCGGTAATTTTATAGGAATCAATTGCTTCGATAGTATCTCTGGTGGTAAAACCAAAGGCCTTATTTGGTAAGCCGGGAAGAATGACAAATTCTGCCGGAGTTTTCGTGAGTTTTATAGGTAGTGCCGGACGCAATGACAGGTTATAAATTCCCAGGGTTCCGAATAGAGTGAAGAACAGTAGTAATATTAAGTAAAATATTCCTTTTAACTGCATGCCTCTTTCCGGGAAAATTGAATACAATTTACGAAATAAAATGAAATTCGCAAATTGTTTCAATGTGGATCATTTATAGAATTTGATTATTAACTTAATTATGAAAAATATTTGACCAAGTTTATGATGTCCATGAATCCTAGTTATTTCAGATAAACAGCAAGGATTGCAACTTTAAGAATGATTTCAATTTGACCTTTCTTAACTTGACAGGATTTGATGAATTCATTAATTTTATCATGATATTTTATGAGACCTGTGTTCATGTTGATTGATTATCACAGATTCAGGTATTACTCACTACTTCTTTTCCATCTTCCCCTATTCTCTACCGGAATAATAAACCAGTTATTTTCTTTTCGAATATATTTTTCGATCGGTTGATGTAGTTAAACTGGCAAGGTTTTACTGGATTCTTTTCGTATAGCAGATATTTTCAAATTCTGATATTGCTTCAATATTTGATTCAGCTACTGCCGCAGGTAGCTCAAATGAAAAGTCAAAATAAATTTTAATCTAAAATTTACCTAGGAAAGGAAGAATATGAGATTCTCTGCTATTTTTACTGTTTTAATTGCTCTGGTCTTGGTACAGTTGGGTTTCTCGGTAATTCTTCAAGTTCCATCAGTCCAGTATCCTACTATACAGGCTGGTATTGATTCCGCTGCGAATGGTGATACGGTGTTGATCCTCAATGGTACTTACTTGGAAAATGTGAATTTCAACAGCAAGCACATCGTGGTTGCAAGTCAATTTATTACCACGAATGACACCTCCCATATTTCTGCGACCATCCTGGATGGGGGAGGCTCGGGGGTGAATCAGTCAGTGGTATCGTTTTTAGGTTCGGAGGACACGTTATCGGTGTTGAAAGGATTAACATTGACCAATGGCTGGGCCTCGGGTAGTCATGGGGGAGGGATTACTATCCGGAACGGATCAGATCCCAAGATTGAGGATTGTGTGATCCGGAATAATTCTGGGACGTCACAAGAGCTAAGAGGTGTCGGGATTCATTGTACCGGCTCGGCTCCCCTTTTTAGACGCT
>MESS01000071.1:629-791 GCA_001771055.1 Caldithrix sp. RBG_13_44_9 | reverse complement strand
GGGGGGTGGGATATATCTGAGCGGTTCGACAGGTCAGTTCATTGATTGTCAGGTGATGAACAATCAGATAGCGGCCTCGATTCAACATCGTAATTATGGAGGAGGAGTGTTCTGTGTGACCTCCTCTTCCTTGTTTCGGGGATGTATTATTGCGAATAATAC
>MESS01000071.1:303-585 GCA_001771055.1 Caldithrix sp. RBG_13_44_9 | reverse complement strand
CGGTGCTGGAGAACTGTGAACTGCGGGGAAACCTGGCACGGGATAACGGGGGTGGGATCGCGGTGCGGTATGTATCGGGGATCAGCTGTGATTCGTGTGTGGTATATCAGAACACGACCTATGGGAATGGAGGGGGAGTGTATAAAGAATCGACGTGCACTATGACCTTGAATCAATTGACGATAACGGACAATACGGCGGGAGCAGGCGGGGCGATCTATTTAGGATCAGGGAGTGGGAATACGATAACGAACAGTGTAGTGTATTACAATTGGCCCAATG
>MESS01000071.1:0-209 GCA_001771055.1 Caldithrix sp. RBG_13_44_9 | reverse complement strand
TGACTGGACGGCTAGTGATTACCGGTTGGCGTCGAATTCGGTATGTTTGACGGGGGGTTCTGGAGGCGTTTTGATGGGGTATTATGGGACGGGATGCGGGGCGGTGACGTCTCGAACCTGGCGGGTGCCGCAGGATACGTTGCTGATCCAGGATGCGATCTTTGCCTCTTACCAGGGGGATACGATTCTGATCGCTCAGGGGAGTTATG
>MESS01000070.1:32460-33691 GCA_001771055.1 Caldithrix sp. RBG_13_44_9 | reverse complement strand
ACAATAAAAGGTAAGGCCATCTTAAAAAAACTGGCAAAGATCGGTGTTTTGCGGGCAGCATCCAGGTTTTTTGCTGAAAATGCCCGCTGTACCAGTAAAAAGTCGGTAGTCCAGTATCCAAAACTTAGAACAAAACCCAGACCCAGGACAATTCCCAGCCAGGTAACCCCCATTTCATTAGCCGCGGCATTTCCCGCGGTAGACCACAATCCACTCATTCGCTCCGGAAGTCCAGATATGATATTTCCTAAACCACCTAGATCAATGATTCCCAAAATTGAAACCAGAAAGAGCCCAAACCAGATCAGGAAAAACTGTACGATCTCGGTGAAGATTGCTGAAAGCAGTCCACCAAGTGTTATATACACACCAATTACTGCAGCACTTATCCAGATACTCAGATTGAGGTCCCATCCCAAAACCACGTAAAACACCAGCGCCATCAGATATAAATTGATTCCAGACATCAGAACCGTCATAATTGCAAAACTGAAAGCATTGAGCAGCCGGGTTTTTTCATCAAAGCGCAGTAACAAATATCCGGGAATGGAATGAATTTTAGAACTGTAATAGAATGGCATCATATAGAGCCCCAGGAAAAGCATGGCTGGAATGGCACCAATCCAATAAAAATGAGAAACAAACATCCCATATTTCATGGTCCCGCCAGTCCAACCTAAAATTTCGAGTGACCCTAAATTGGCAGAGACAAAAGCGATTCCTGCCACCCAGGCAGAATTACGTCGGCCAGCTTCAAAAAAATCCTCTTTTGTTCCCATGAATCTTTTTAGGTAATAGCCTATTCCGACTACAAAAACGAAATACACTGCAATGATCAGCCAGTCGAGTAAGGTTAGACTCAGTGTTTCCATAAGACTCCTTTGGTATAAGGACTGTTATTCTCACCCAGCTAAAAATTTAGAGCAATAGATCCAGTTCTGTTATTTGACGTCCATGACTAAAATACCTGGTTGTGGATATATCTTTCCATCCAGGTCAATATCAATCACTGGCCAGTTTCCGGTAGCTGTAACAACCTCAACATGATCCTTATAGGCGATTATGGTATCTTCAATTTTTGCACCAGTGATGGTCGGATTCCAGGCAAAGGCTTGACGTTCCTGTACTACTTCCTTCACACCCGGATAAATTACGTATTCACGGTCATCATAACCGGTAGCCCCACCCTGATGATGCTTCATCCATTCACCTTCATAACCGGACTCCGCAT
>MESS01000070.1:26111-32267 GCA_001771055.1 Caldithrix sp. RBG_13_44_9 | reverse complement strand
TTTCTGGAGTTTGGTACCAGCCGGAAGACAATGCCGATAATTATAGATTCGCTCATCCACCCCGATTAACAGTACCGTTGGCATGATTCCCCTGGAGCACAGCTCAGCTGAGGTCAGAGCTTCAATCTCAAATTCGTCCATCCCCGGTTTTAACGAGCGGCAAACACTCTCAATGGCAGCGGTGGTTTGATGACCCAGCCAGCGGTATCGTTTTATCTCCGGTTCCGTCAGGGAATAGCGTAATGGTTTGAACTGATCAGCAACCAGGATCGTATTCGGATAAGGAACATCGCTTCCGATCCTTCCTTTGGGTGCTAATTGTGAAATAATATCTCCACGGACATCCTGTAAAATATTTGCTTCAAACCAATCAAATCTTTTCAGGGTGTAACCCAGTTCAGTCATGATCTCATTCATCAGGCGGGGAGCTTCACTATCATTGCAGATCAGATATTTCGAACCGTCTTTCATAATCAAAACCGATGCTGCACCAACATCCTTATTTAAAACAATCTGGTTATTAGCCAATCCGGCAGTGATCCAGTAAAAATTTCTGACCTGGGTAAACAGCATTCCATCCAATTTTTCTCTCTCAAGGAATGTTTGCAAACGTACCATTTTTTCAACAATTTCAGCCTGGGCTTCTGTTTGAGTGATTACCTGAGTTGGTAAATCTTTCCACAAGTCGCTATCAGGAATTTCTTTGGAAGTTGGTGTGCAGACCATCAAAACTAACATCAGCAGGCTGAGAATGGATACCAGGCTTTTCAAGCTAGTCTCCTTAGGTTTTGATGAACAAATTTCAGTCAACAGCAAATTTATACAAACAAGAGCAAAGTAAATGCACTGTTGGAACGGCCTGTGAAAAGATAGTTTGGAATGAGGTTGGAGATCATGTTGATTCGAGATTTTATCACTTTGATTTTAGAAAATGTTATCGTTAACATGCTTGACAATTATAAAGTTTTAATATTTCAAAGTCAAGAAAAAAAAGTTAAAATTTTCAGTCAAATTTTTTATTAGCATACTCCTTATAAAAAAATCTATCTGTGTTCAGCGACAACCACAGGATTTCCTGATAATCAGTTCTCCTTTGATAATAATATCCTCAATTGCTACATTTTCTCCTTCAATGATGCTTATTAACTTATCCACCGCTCTCTTTCCTACCTCATAAGCATTTTGCCTGATGGTGGTCAACGGACTTGGCATTAACTGAGCTCGAATATCATCCGAAAATCCTACGATCGCTATATCCTCCGGTATTTTCAGACCCTTTTCATAGATGGATTTCATGGCCCCAAAAGCTGCCGGATCATTGACAGCTACTACCGCCCGCGGCCAGGAACTTTCTGGTAATGAGAAAATCTTTTGCATGGCACGATAGCCATCCGTCTCCTGCAATCCAGCCTCAATGATCAATTCCTCTGCTATCGCTATCTTATGTTCTATTAAGGCTTTTTTAAATCCATCCATTCTCATCTTTCCAATTAAAACCCGCGAGGGACCAGCCAAATGAGCGATGGGAGAATAACCATGTTTTATCAGATGTTCGGTTATAAGCTTCGCACTGTCCTCGTCATCAATACTTACACAACTGGCCCCGATTCCCTTCACGCAACGGTCGTAAAAAACCAGCGGCAAACCTCTTTGAATGATCTGTTTATAAACAGTATAGTCTTCTACGGTCTGAGCAGTTGATATCAACAATCCATCCACCTGCTTGGAGGTTAGAGTATAAATAACGTCATGTTCCTTTTCAGAATCCTCAGCTGAATGAGCCAGTATCAGGTGATAACCTTTTTCATAACAAATTTCTTCGATCCCGCTCACTATCCCCGGAAAAAAAGAGTGGGTAATCTCCGGTACCACTACCCCGATGGTATCTGTTTTCCTCAGCACCAGGCTTTTGGCGATATGATTGGGAAAATATCCCAGTCGGCGGGAAGTTTCTACCACTTTCTGCTTGGTTATTTCACTTACGTTGGGTTTATCATTCAGGGCTCGGGAAACCGTCATTGTGGAAATATCCAGGGTTTTAGCCACATCCCTGGCTGTTACTCGCTTAGCCAATTTTGTTACACCTTCTTTCTTGGTTTATTATCACTTCATATCAATTGAACACCATTTTATCCCTTGGTAGTGAGGCTTATTCTTATCGTAACCCCGATATATCTCTCCTTGGATTCAGGAAAATACACCCGGATTTTTAATCGGCCCTTTTCATCCATTGAAAGAATTTCAGCGTTTTCAATTAAGCTTACTTTCTGATCATAAATATAGAGCTCAAAATCAGCAGCAGTATGGGACTTTCCTTCTACCTCCAAGATAAACTGTTGATCATTTAATACTTGCCGGATGATCCGGTATCCACTGGAAGAGTCTTCGGGTAAAGGATGTGAAATAAAGGGAATCACTCCAATGCCAGAATGATGTTCAAATTGAATTTCTTTTTGCCCTGTTAACTGAAAACGCAGAGTATCTATTGAATGGTTGGCAAGATTTTCCGAACGATTCCAAAACTGCTGTCCATCGATCACTACTTTCAGCATCTCCATACCCGCCGGAAATTCAGGTGCAAAACAGATCAGCACCGGAGATCCTTTTTCTAAAGAAAAACAATACCGGCTGTAATTGACTCCCCGCTCCAGCACCATATTAATAAGGGAATTTCCAATTCTTAAGTTTTTTACTTCAATACTATCCCAGTGCAACGGAAACCGCGGAGCTAAAATGGTTTTTAATTCCGGGGCATCTGGCTGCCAGCCAATCATCCCGTGAATCCCGGGATGCAAAATATTGGTTTCTGACCAGCATTGATGCGGGCACACCCCCGCTGGTTTATAGGCAGCTCCATTCATCACTTCTTCAACATATCCTAGAGTCCAGTTATTTTTTATCAACAGATTATTCATCATATGAGTAAATCCCTGCACTGACTTCCCATAATTGAATTCTGCCAGGGAGGCCCAACCGGTGAACAACGGCCAGACACTTCCATAATGATAACCGGTAGGAACAAAGTAGCGGGACTCAGAACTGACAATCCTTATACCCCAATCTGGAGAGAATCCATTTCCGGCATATTGATCCAGCATGTTCTGGACTTTCGCATGATCCAGCAACCGGAAATACATGGGAACAGCCGGAAGCACGGTGGCTTCTGGATTAAAACTGCCATCTTTCAATTTTCCGTAATTGTAAAAATGGGTGGAATCATTCCAGAATTCAGAATTCAAAATATCATGAACTTTGAGATAATCTGAATAATATTTTTTTTGCAATTCAGGAAGTTTGACATGAGCGGCTAAGTATGAGGCATCCTTTAGAGTCTGGGCCCACAACGAAGCCAGATAAAAAGTCGTATGCGCCCCGAATAATTCCCCGCCTTCCACCCAGCCATGTCCCTCATTGGTATTTTCGATCAGTAAATCCCCGTCGGTATCAGTAGAATATAAGTAGTTCATGGCTTTCTGGATATACTGCCAGCTCTCCTGAACATAGGTAATATCAGCGGAGGCTCGCAGATAATGGGCAGCCAGAATTACATATAAAGGGGTGGCATCTGCGGCGTCGAAATGTACCACACCGCTGGTGGAAATTACATGAAATATTTTACCGGACAAGTCCTGGTATTTCTGTAAAAAATCCAGCTGGGTTTTAACTATTTCAAAGTGTCCATAATCGTCGATCGCAAAACCGGACCATTCAGAATCACGGCCAAAATACCAGGCATAGCCAGGGCGACCGCTGATTTTATGACCTCCCCTCCAGCCACGAGCAGTGGTGGAAAACCCGGCTAAAAGTGCGGTGCCTAGCCCGGGGGTATATGCCAAAAATTTTTCGGTTCCAATGATAGCCCATTTCCAAAGGGTATTGAATTCCTCATCCGGTGTCTGAATGGTGACCATTTCTGCCAGCAGATTTTTATAATAGTTGCGAGCTTCATCATAGATTCCCTGGAGATGCAGTAGAAGTTTATGGTAATCTCGAGCAGCTTCAATTTGCCCAGTATTAGTTCCGACCATACCAAAATTAAGGCAAAAATTATTTTGCTGATCCAATTGATATAAGCTGGCATGATAGACCTGATTTAAATCAGTGGGAATGCCCTGGAACTCTTCTCCTTTCCATAGGAGGTCTGCAAATTGACCAGTCATAGTGGTTTGAGGTTTAATATCCGCGCCCAAAAATCCATACAAATCACCTTGTGAATCCCGCACGTGTAATGCCTGGAGCTCAGTATCATAAGCATAAGTTACATCACCGATTGCATTCTCATCATAAGGCCACATCCAGCGTAAGTCACTGCGATATTTGATTACCAGCTGCAGGGCATTTGATCCCGTCCAGTAATAATGAACAACAACCCCGGGAAGATATAGAGCAGGCAGAATAATTTCTATTAATGATCCAGCCGGTAATTGATAGATCCGGCAAAAGGATTCCGGTCTCACCTCAATTTTAGCTGGAATTTTTTTTAACCATGCCACTGAATCATATTGGATAATTCCTGCCTCAAAATCACGTAACAGTCGGAAGGGATGAATCCACAGCTCGTCAATTCCACCCGCTTCCTTTCCCATTACCAGTGCCCGTTGGCCGGAAACATCATAATAGTTCTGCGAAGTATGATCGCGTTGGAGCACCATATCATCCAGAGGTGGTATTTGCAATTCACGGCAAACCGGTGGATGAAGTGGACCGGAGGTAACTGAAAATTGCCTGGGCTTATTTTCATATTTATTCCAGAAAGTGACAGGTTCTGAATTGGAATGACCTACTAGATAATTCAAGCAATTATCCAGAAATCTTTCCAGATGAAGATGTAAATGATTGGGTCGTGACAGATAGATAAAACCTCCCACTGACAATATTTTTCCATCATTTTCCTGATACTCCACCATCAATTTATTTTTTGAATGGATGGTGATATACGATTTTTCGACCGCCACGACCTTTCCCGCTGCTGGAAACCTCTGATCAAAATATCCAATGGTTGGTAAAGAGTGATTTTCATAGGCATCCCAGATAAAAGTACCTCCGAACAATTCGTGAAAAGCCGGATGCCCCCGGTAACTTTGCAGGCCTTTCTTATCAAATAACCAATCATCCTGAATATTCAGTATTTTAATTTCCGGTTTTTCTGATTCAATCCCCAATTCATATGGCAAACAGGCTGCATAATTACTTAATAATAGCTTGCCGCCCTGTTTATAAAAATCCATCAGACCTTTTAATTCATTTTTATGTTTAATCCACTTTTCATATTCACTGGAATCGGGAATATGCAGCCATACGATACCTTTCGGGATTACCCGAAATGAACTCGCGGAGAGAAGCAGAAGTTGGGGCTGCAGGGAAGGTGATCGTTGTATAAAATTCATAGCGGCCTGATGTTCTGCTGAAAGTTGTTCTGTCAAGACCAGATAGTGAATTGAGATCCCGTAATTCTGGTTGCATCTAATCAGGAAAAAGGAAATGAAAGCAATAACCAACGCTAAAAATTTCAGTGGAGGCATATTATTTTCCTTTAAGAATTGCAAGTAAAGATGGTAAGGTTGGTACCGAAGGTAATGAGCAGGCTTTTTGAAAATATATGTCCATTATCAAAACTGATCCTGATATAAAACGCTAATTGTTACCGCTAACATCAAGGCAGCCAAATCATGCTTCATCGATTCTCAGATAGGTGCTCATATTTACTGGTTGAGTGTATAGATAATAGAAGCCGGAGGAATAATATTTAAAACAAACAAAAATGTCAAGAAAATTTTACAATTCTTCAAATAAAATTACTAAAAGAATTGAGTAATGATTAATTCGGATTCTGTTTCATTCTCAGCCAAATTGTAAAAAATCTATCTGGTCATCCCCAGAGGCGAAAAATAGACCAGCACAGCTATTAATATCAGGATCACGAGTCCCGAGAGAATGACATCCAGGGAATTCCAACTGGCTCGTGATCTCAATTTATCTTCCCTTATCGTTGTGGCATAGGTCAAACCGGCAATTTTTTCCGAAGCCGGTTTAGGTGAAAGCAGACTTACCACAATTAGTATGAGAATACAGAATACAAACAGAAAAATGGCGAAATATAAAAAATTTAAATTGGCGAACTCATATAACCAGCCGGAAAGATGTTCTTTACCCAAT
>MESS01000070.1:25859-26074 GCA_001771055.1 Caldithrix sp. RBG_13_44_9 | reverse complement strand
CCGAACCAAAGTTTTTTCAGAAGCCTGCGGTCTTAATTTTTTATAGATATCCATGGTAAACAGGGTGGAGCAGGAATTGAATACCGCCGCCAGTGAGCTCATCAGGGCCGCAAGTAAACCACCGACAATCAGACCCCTGATTCCAGTTGGCAAAAGTGCTTTCACCATGGCAGGAAAGGCCTGATCTGCCGAAGTCAATTCCAGTTTTCCGGTTT
>MESS01000070.1:25458-25717 GCA_001771055.1 Caldithrix sp. RBG_13_44_9 | reverse complement strand
GCACCAGTACCAGAGACCCACAATCGGGGGAGCAAAAACCATTCCCGGCCAGGGAAATTCCGGATGGTTCGCAGGAAGAAAAAGATTAAAATGTTCACTACCTGATACTATAACCAGTTGGTCCCACCCTCCAATTTTAACCAGACCAATGATGGTGACGATCACTGATCCCAGGATCAAAATGATAGCTTGCAGGCTTTCAGTATACACTACCGCTCTCAATCCCCCCATGATAGTATAGATCCCGGTAAGGATCACC
>MESS01000070.1:25340-25421 GCA_001771055.1 Caldithrix sp. RBG_13_44_9 | reverse complement strand
CAGGAATGCAATTCATATAGTCCCATTACAACGCCGGTTTTAGCAGCGGTTCCGGCCAGGCCCACGATATGTTCCGAGCCG
>MESS01000070.1:21750-25334 GCA_001771055.1 Caldithrix sp. RBG_13_44_9 | reverse complement strand
GAAGCAAAAATTGAGGCACCGATAATAAACCAACCGACATGCCTTCCTGCCAAGAAATAATCAGTAGTTGATTCTTGTTTTTGCCGGATAACCCACCAGGCAATACCCAGAATTACTGTAAAATAAAGCACCACCATCAACCAATCCAGTGTCTCAAAAACGCCCATCAAGTTCACCTACAAAAAAATATTTTAGATTTGAGATTTTAAAATATACCTGCTTTTTAAATCTAAAATTTTAGATATCCTGGTGGAGTTGAAATACATTTTAGATTTGAGATTTTACATTTTTGATTGATCAACTGAGCTGATACAGCGTTAAGAACTTTCACGTTAGATTTAGTTATGATTATCTAAGCCGCCGTTTATCAAATATAGCTACTTCTCAAATCTAAAATATAAAATCTAAAATATTATATACCCTGGCGGAGAGGGAGGGATTCGAACCCTCGGTTCCCCGTTAAGAGAACACACGCTCTCCAGGCGTGCCCGTTCAACCACTCCGGCACCTCTCCGTTTATAAAAAGACTGCTAAAGATAGGCAATTTATTAATTCGTTTCCCGTAATTTTTTAAAAAAATCACTTATTATCAATGAACATTTATTTTCCAGAATCCCTTTCACAATTTCGACCCGGTGATTCAGCCGCTGATCCTGCACCGTGTTATACAAGGTCCCGCAAAAGCCCGATTTAGGATCATTTGCACCATATACCAGGACCGGAATACGGGCTAACACGATCGCTCCGGCGCACATCGGACAGGGTTCGAGGGTGACATACAAAATGGTATCAAGCAGGCGCCGGGATTCCAGGTAATCCGCCGCCGCGGTAATGGCAATCATCTCGGCGTGTGCAGTAGGCTCCTGCAGGGTTTCGATCAGATTATGTCCCCGTCCAATAATGGAATTATTAAATACAATTACTGCCCCTACCGGCACTTCTCCCTTTTCAAAAGCCTTTTCGGCTTCCTTGAAAGCCTGTTCCATCCAATATTCATGATCATAAGTGAGCATTCTGACAAATCTACCATTTAAAAATAAGCGAAGAAGATAACAAATTCATCATCTTTTTCCAATAGGGAAATCCGGTTGAGAAACAGATCAATAATCAATTCCGGGCTGGGCTAAAATTCCTTTTTTAAAGGGGTGTTTTATTTCAATCATTTCGGTAACCAGATCGGCTAATTCAATAATTTCTTTGGCGGCGTTCCGGCCAGTTAAAATCATGGTCAGATAAGCGGGACGATTTTTTACCACTTTGATGACATCCTGCACATTGAGTAATCCTTCTTTAATGGCGACATTTATTTCATCCAGAATAACGATATCATAATCTTTATCCAGATTTTCCCGGGCATAATTTAAAGCATTCGCAGCGGCTTGAATATGGTCCTCTATCGGTCGTTTATCCCACATGATGCGCACAAATCCTTTTCCCATTCTTTTCAATTCAAAATTGGGAGCAAGTTTTTTAAATCCCTCTAATTCCCCATACATCCAATCTCCCTTTATGAACTGAATCATCAAGATCCGCCAATCATATCCAATGGCTCTCACCACCATACCCAGAGCGGCGGTGGTTTTCCCTTTTCCATTTCCGGTATAGACAATCACCAGACCCTTTCGTTCTGCACGCGGAATAGCCTGCAAAGCCATCCTATCTCCTTTTTCGGCAAATATAAAGTGTAATCGAAGGGAGGAAAAATCCTTTTTATGAATTTACCTAGTGAAACAGATCAGTGAAGTGGAATTTCCAACCAGAATAGACTTCCCTGTTCCGCTTTACTTTCCACACCCAGCTTTCCCGATAAAAGCTCAACCGAATGCTTTACGATGGATAATCCCAACCCACTGCCTTCCGGAAATAGGTAACGAGCTTCTTCTACCCGGTAAAATCTCTCGAAAATTCTTTCCAGCTGATCTACGGGAATACCAATGCCGTTATCTTCAATTTCCAGCCGCAGTTGATTTTCTGTCACTTGTAGACGAAACCAGATTTCTCCCTGGGGACGATGATATTGAATCGCATTGGAGAGCAGGTTGGCGAGGATGGTTTGCAGCAATTGCTCATTGGCCTTGATCTTAATTTTTTTCTCGAGCTTAGGGATCTCCTGATGGAGCGTAAGATTTTTTTCAGCTGCCAAGGTGGTGTATTCAGACAGAACTTTTTTTATCACCGGTATTGGATTCATTTTAACTAAATCTTCAGTCTCCTTGCGTTCAATCCGCGAAAGCTGCAACAGGTCAACTACTAAATTTTCCAGATGAATGGTTTGTTTTTCAATTTTCTTTAAAAATTTTTCCCGCTGTTTTTTCTTTTCCGTATCTGCCAGCAGTGTTTCTGCAAATCCTCTGATCGAAGTAAGCGGAGTCTTGAATTCGTGACTGACATTTGCCACAAAATCCTGTCGGATAGTTTCCAGCTGCTGCAAATGAGTTACATCTGCTAGCGTTAACAGAAAACCTGACGAAGGTGTTTTATCATACATCAGAGGTAAAATCTGATAATCGATATAGCGTTCACCATAGAAT
The DNA here is from genome assembly GCA_001771055.1 of Caldithrix sp. RBG_13_44_9. Taxonomy (GTDB): domain Bacteria; phylum Calditrichota; class Calditrichia; order RBG-13-44-9; family RBG-13-44-9; genus RQOF01. Next base: position 22,803 of record MESS01000070.1, on the reverse strand, counting down.
TTCGTCCGTTTTTTTATCGATTGACCATTATCTAAAAATTCTTCAATACCCTGAATGATGGGAGGAAACTGAATCCAATCATAGAATCTGATATTGTTATAATTTTCGTCAGACACTCCCAGAATTTCTTTAAATCTTTTATTATAAATAAGAACCATACCATCACGTTTGAAGGCAGCTACTCCCTCATTCAAAGAGTTAAAAATCGAAAGCAGTTGTTCTTTGCGATCTTCTAACTCTCCGTATAAAGTCTGTAATTTTTCTCCCAGCAGATTGACTTCATTGGCAACCCGGTCAAATTCCTCGAATTTCTGACGGGACAATTTTTGAAAATTCGGCTGGTCTCTCTGTTGAAATAATGGACTTCTCAATGCATTGACTTGTGACTTTATCATTCGAACATAGAGAAAGGTTGCAATGATCGAGATAATCAGAAAAAAAATATTTGACCGGAAAATAAGACCGATTAAAAAATTAATTCTTTCTCCATATTCAGGGGAAAACATCGCCAGGCGGATAAATCCAATGATCCGGCCATTCTCCTGCAATGGCTCACAATAGTAAAACAATTTTTCCCGGATGGTGCTGCTTTTCCTTCTGGATAAGCCTATGCCAGTGCGCATTGCTTCCTGCACTTCAGGACGGGATAGATGATTTTCCACATTATTCAATTCTGACGGCAAGACATCCGAATCAGCCACTACCCGGCCATCTTTATCAATAAAGGTGGTGCGATAGGATGTTAATTCTTTTATTTTTAATGCAAATGGATATAATGCTTCAGCCTGAAGATTTCCGGAATTCAATTCTCCAATCAGCGCTTCGACCAGCGATACCTTTTTTCTAAAATCTTTCCGTACTTCTTCAATCAGGAATGATTTGGTATGATTCCAGATATAAATATCGAATACCAGTAGAGTGGAGATAATAATGACAAGCGTAAACAACCAGGTTTTAACTGAGATCTTGTTCATTTTCCCTCGGATCGTTGACACAAAATATTCTCATCCGGATAAACATTTTATTGATTTTCAATTCAGTTTCAGACGGTAT
>MESS01000070.1:14205-21703 GCA_001771055.1 Caldithrix sp. RBG_13_44_9 | reverse complement strand
ATCCCGCAGACGTTTGATATGCACATCTCCCGTCCGCCTCTCGCCATAATAGTCCATCCCCCAGACTATATCCAACAGGTCATCCCGGCTAAGTACCCGTCCCTTTACATTGATCAGAGCTTCCAGCAGTTTATATTCGGTGGGGGTTAAAACAATTTTATTATTTTTACAGGTGACACGGTGCATACTCAGATATATTCTCAAATCACCGAATTCAAAAACATCTGCCATGGCTGGCATGGACCGTCTCAACAAAGCAGTAACCCGGGCCAGTAATTCCCTGATACTGAAGGGTTTAGTCACATAATCATCCGCCCCGATTTCAAATCCGATAATTTTGTCAATTTCCTGAGTTCGGGCAGTGAGCATAATGATCGGTAAATCTTTAGTGCGGGCATTTTCCCGCAGATATTTACAGATTTCAATTCCCGACAGTCCCGGCAGATTCAAATCCAAAACCACCAGATCCGGGGGTTTCTGCAGGATCAGGTCAAAAGCCTTCTGCCCATTTTTCTCGGTCTTGACCCGGTATCCCTGCTTTTCCAGATTAAAACTGATCAATTCGGAAATATCTGAATCGTCTTCCACCACATAAATAGTCTGTTTCATAAGATAACCATCAATAAAGTGGACTAACCGAGACCGTGACGAATAATTTTTGCTTCCCGCATATAAACGACTTCCTCCCCCAGGTTGGTAGTCAAGTCTGCCACCCGTTCCAATTCGTGGGCCACATTGATCAGATTGAAACCCTGTTCTATTTTGTCTTTCTTTTTATCCAGCACTTCCAGAACTTCTTCCTTCACCTGGCGATAAAGATTGTCCACTTCATCATCCCGGGAACAAACTTCTCGCGCCAGATCGGCATTTTGATTAATGAAAGCATGAACGGCATCGTGCAGCATACTGCGGGCAATTTTTCCCATTACCGGGATATCTTTCAACGGCTTGATATACGATTCACCCAGTAATTTAATGGCAAGGTGAGCAATATTCACGGCATGATCACCGATCCGTTCCAAATCGCTATTCATTTTCAGGGCGCCAACCATAAAACGGAGGTCAACCGCTACCGGCTGCTGCAATACCAGCAATGAAAGAATCTGGTTTTCAATATTTACTTCCTGCAGATCTATTTTCTCATTCAAGGCCAGCACCTCTTCTGCCAATTTACGATCCTGTTTTTCTACGGCTTTGAGTGCTTTAAAAATAGAATCCTCCACTTCGTGGGCCAGGAAAATGAGATCTTTCTTAATATTTTCCAGCGAAAGATTTAACTTTTCCTTCATGGATTGAACTCACTTTTTAGTACCACTTATATTTCCATTCGAATGCCGGACTTGATTTACTTTAGTCAATTATAATTCTGACAAGTGACTATCAATTCCAGACTTCGGGAATTTAATTCATTTTTAAATTTTAACCAAATCTTCCAGTGATATATTCCTCGGTCAACTTTTTATCCGGATTGGTAAAAAGTGTTCTGGTATCATTGAATTCAATGATCTCACCCGTCATCATGAATGCAGTATAATCCGAGACTCTGGCCGCCTGCTGCATGTTATGGGTAACGATGACTATAGTATATTGATTTTTTAATTCATCGATGGTTTCCTCGATCTTACCAGTGGAGATCGGATCGAGAGCAGAAGCCGGTTCATCCATCAAAATGATATGTGGTTTATTGGCCAGCGCCCGGGCGATGCACAACCGCTGCTGCTGTCCCCCAGATAAATCGAGGGCGGATTGATCCAGGCGCTCCTTCACTTCACGCCAGAGATCCGCCTGGATCAAAGCCGATTTCACCATTTCATCCAGGTCGGTATTATCGGTTATACCATTTACCTTCGGTCCAAAAGCCACATTCTCCCAGATACTCATGGGAAAAGGATTTGATTTCTGGAATACCATCCCGACTTTATTGCGCAATCGTTCCAGGCGAATTCCGGTTTTATTTATATCCTCACCTTCAATTAAAACTTTACCCTCATGATAGGTCCCGGGAATCAGATCATTCATCCGATTAAAGCAACGTAAAAGCGTCGATTTTCCACAACCGGAGGGACCGATAAAGGCCGTTACTTTCTTCTGAGGTATTATGATATTGACATCTTTCAATGCCGGTGAATCGGAAGAATAATAGAAAAACAAATTCAAGGTTTCGATAACGATCTTCTCATCCGTAAGAAAACCGGCAGTCTTTTGTGATACTGCCTGCTGAATATTCACCACCATACTTCTCATCCTTACATTAAGAAAAAATCAAAGAGTTGTCCTCATTTATCTGATAAAGCCGGTTGTTAATTTTAAAAGACCGCGGTCTTATATTTTTTCCGCAACCGGTTTCGCATATAAATGGCCAGAAGATTCAGGAAAATTACAATGAGTATTAACAGCAAAGCGGTGGTGTAGACCATCGGTTTGGCGGCTTCCACATTGGGGGATTGAAATCCGACATCATAAATGTGGAATCCCAGATGCATAAATTTCCGGTCCAGATGCAGAAAGGGGAAACTGGCATCAATGGGTAATGACGGTGCCAGTTTGACTACCCCGGTGATCATTAATGGTGCAACCTCCCCTGCCCCACGGCTGATAGCCAGGATCAGTCCGGTGAGAATTCCGGGCATGGCATTTGGGAGCACAATCTTTCGAATCATCTGCCAGCGGGTCGCACCCAGTGCCAGAGCACCTTCTTTATTGGCACGGGGTACTGCCAAAATTCCCTCCTCGGTGGCCACTACTACTACCGGCAGAGTTAGCAGTGCCAGGGTTAATGATGCCCATAAGATTCCTCCGGTACCGAAGGTCGGTTCAGGTAATTTATTGCTGAAAAAGAGTTGATCGATGGAACTGCCCATGATGTAGATAAAGAATCCTAATCCAAAAATTCCAAAGACAATCGAGGGCACTCCCGCCAGGTTATTGACCGAAAGTCGAATTAACCGAATGATCGTTCCCTGATGGGCATATTCATTGAGATAAAGGGCAGCCAATACGCCGACCGGGACTACTGCGATTGACATCAGCAGCACCATCATCACCGTACCAAAAATCGCTGGAAAAACCCCACCTTCAGTATTGGATTCCCGTGGATCAGCGGCGATAAATTCCCACAGCTTTCCAGCGTAAAATCCGGTCTTCTGGAAAATATTCATTCGATTGGGTTGATACAAGCGGACCACTTTTTCCAAGGGCAAATGGACCTCAGCTCCTTCGGCTGTCTGCACCAGCAGAAAAAGTTGTTCATTCTCATCTGCTACTTTTTGAAGTAAGCCAGAATATTTTTGATAATCCGGTTCAATTTTACGCTCTAAATTCTGCAATTCCATACGTAACTGATCAATTTTTTTTGCCTGCGCTTCCGGCTCAATGGAATGATCGATTTCCAGCAGAGAGATCTCCCGCTGCAAGCCTGCCAGAGGAGCTAACAGCTGATTCAGCTGATTTTCCAGATCCTCTCTTTTTTCCCGGTTCGCCATAGCTTTCTCAAGAGCCTTACTGGATTGTTGGAATAAATTTCCTGCTGAATCTTCGATGAATTTATCTCCCAGATTCAGACCTGTGATATATCCATAAAAATTCCCATATTCCATCCGCTCGAAAGCGGTGGCAAGGGGTGGAGATTTCTGATCGGAAATATCTTGCTTTTTAAACCAGATAAAATCCCTTCCAGAAAGGTCCCGATTCCCTTTTTTAATTTGAATTTCAGATTCGGATATCAGTCTCCCCTGCGAATTTTTGAAGTGTACAGTTTCCTCCTCCCAGATTTCGCCCAGATAGATTTCACCCTGTTTCAGGGTTATCTCCTGCAGATCTCGGGGCCAAAAGAAACCCAGTCCCTGGAACAGAATGATACCAAACATCAACACCACCATCCCCAGGGTTAATAAAAGTGCCAGGCTGGTCATCAATACATAAGGATCACCCTTTTGCCGGAAGTAGCTAATGTTGCCGCTGGCCTGGCTCATGCTTAAAACCTCGCGTACTTTTTTCGTAAACGATCGCCGATGACAGCAGACAGACTATTAATGATAAATGTGAAAATAAAAAGTAAAAAGGCAATCAGAAATAACACCCGGTACAGGGTACCCCCCACCGGAGCTTCAGGGATCTCGACGGCAATGCAGGCACTCATGGCCCGAAAACCATTCAAGGGTGAAAGATCCAGGATGGGGGTATTCCCGGTGGCCATTAGAACAATCATGGTTTCTCCGATGACCCGGCCAAAGCCGAGCATCACCGCTGCAAAGATGCCACCGGCCGCCGCAGGAATCACTACCCGCCGGACGGTCTGCCAGCGGGAAGCTCCCAAAGCCAGAGAAGCGGATGACAGCGAATTCGGTACATTACTGAGGGCATCCTCTGAAATGGTAAAGATGATGGGAATAACCGCAAAGCCCAGGGCAAATCCAACGACTATACTGTTACGTTGATCATAATTCTGACCTGATGTTTCAAAAAGCCACTGCTTAAAATTGCTGGAAAATAGCGTAACCTCAATTGGATTAGACAACCCTAATACTGCCAGACTGGATATACCCAGGACCGGGATCACGAACAAAAGTTCCCAACCCATCGGGACCCGCATTCTTTTTTCTTCTGGTACCAATCGCCATAAGAAAATACTCAGCAGGAAAATAAGCGGAAGGATAAAGGTATAAAGAACTAAAGTCATCAGATGTTTTTCGAACAAGGGTGAAAAATAGAGACCGGCCAGAAAACCGATCACCACACTGGGAAGAGCCGCCATGATCTCCACTGTCGGTTTGATGATCCGTGACAACCAGCGGGGGGAAAATTGGGAAACATAGATTGCTGCCAGGAGTGCAAGCGGTACTGAAAATATCATGGCATAGAAAGTCCCTTTAAGAGTTCCAAAGATCAGTGGCACAATACTCAGCTTGGCTTCAAACTCGTCGGATCCTCCGGTTGATTGCCAGACAAATTCAGGCTGAATATATCCCTCGTACCAAACTTTCCCGAATAAGGTTTTAAGAGTAGCCTCGGGATGCTCATTTTTCAATTGATACATTCCCAACTTTTGTTTCTGGTCAAGCAGGATGATACCATCAGCTTTGGGAGCAAAGGAAGCTGCCACAACTGGATAATCTGATTTTTTGAATTCCAGCTGGGTTTGATTGGAAGTGGAATAATTGAGCTGGATTCTACCGGTTTCATCGATTGCTAAAAAAGTTCGGTCGCGGGGGGAACCAAGGATTTGGATCACTGCAGCTGACATTTCTTTAAACTGGTGAATGGGTTTGAAGCGGAACTGATCATTTTCATCCCGCACTGGAAACCAGACCTCAATCAGCCCCGTCTGGTCACCAATGACCAGAGAACTATTGCCGATCAGGAAAGCTAGGGCGGTGATGGCAAATTGGGAGCTTTTCCAGTTTTGCCGGAGATAAACTGCTTCCTCATCTGATAGATCAAACCAAAAAAGTTCACCAGTCTGAGAACCAATGATTAATTTTTCTCCATCGTAACTAAAAGTAAGTGTTGAAACTTTTTCCCTGCCCAGATATTCCGTGAGGAGATAATCAAAGGATATATCATCCTCGGAATTATAAATTTTCAAATGGAGATTGCCAGTGTGATCCAACCAACTCCAAAATAAATTTCCATCCTCATTCTGGCAGAAGGCAATTTTTTCGATATGATTCACTTCAGTTTCAGGGGGTAAAGCAACTGTAAAAGTATCAAGGATTTTTAGAGATGGTTCTATAAAACGGCGATTATCCTGATATCGAGGATTCATCCGGATTTCGGAAGTAATGATCCGGCCATGATCAGTACCGACGGCAAAAACCTCTTTGTTCAGACTCCCTTTGGCAGGTGAAATTATTTTTTCGCCATCTTCAAGTTGTATTGAATCGCGGGTTAAAAAATCCCGGTTTATTATGCTGTAGTAAGCGGCTTCTCCCTTATCATCCAGGAAATAACTGATCTCCTGATATTGATCAATGCCAATCAGCTGAGTTTTATTTACCCTGAGAGGAAGTTCAACGATCAACAGATCTTTCATCGAGGTCTTAAAGGAAAGAGGAAGGCTTTGGTAAATTAAAAACAGTAAAATTCCGACGATACTGACTATAATACTATAGCCACCAATAGTGATTAGAAACCGGGCGCGGCGATTAGCCCGGTCAACTCTTCTTTGAAAAATGGTTTGTTCCGATTTAATCATGTAAATGGGACTTCACAGAAATTTATCCGATTAAACGCCATGCTATCGGATCATTTGAGTCAGGATCGGTCAGCAAGCATAGCTGTTTAGTATAAATTCTTCAATTCTTCCATAATAATATCAGGGGTGAGGGGTAAATACCCATCTTTAATGACAATCTGTTGTCCCTCATAGCTCAGCACGAACTTCATAAATTCCTTTACCAGGGGATCAAGTGGTCGGGTAGGATGTTTGACAATGTAGATATAAAGATAGCGCGATAAGGGATACTGGTTAGAGATCACATTTTCATAACTGCCATCGAAACAATTACCCCCTTTTTTCTCTGACAAAGATATAGTTTTAACCCCAGAAGTTTTATAACCAATTCCGCTGTAACCAATGGCAAATTTGTCCTCAGTAATACCCTGAACCACTGAAGCCGAACCTGGCTGCTCCTTTACATTATCCTTGAAATCTCCTTTGTCCAATACATGATCTTTAAAGAAACCATAGGTACCAGAAGCGGAATTCCGGCCGAAAATACTGATCGGCTTGTTGCTCCATTCACCCGATAGTCCGAGCTGACTCCAGACGGTAACATCCTTACTAAAATTGCGCTTACGGGTTTTAGAAAAAACTGCATCGATTTCATCCAGCGACAGGCAATTTATTGGATTATCTTTGTGAACAAAGACAGCCAAGGCATCCAGCGAAGTACGGATAGCAGTGGGCTTGAAGCCGTATTTTGATTCGAAGCCATCTATCTCTTTAGCCTTCATGGCACGGGACATTGGGCCGAATTGGGCTGTTCCTTCCACCAGAGCCGGTGGAGCGGTTGACGATCCTTTCCCTTCAATCTGGATATTTACCATTGGATAAATTTTCTTGAATTCTTCCAGCCACAGGGTCATCAAATTATTCATACTACCCGAGCCGATGCTGTTGGCATTGCCGCTGATTCCCATTACCTTTTTGTATTTAGGGATTTTGGGATCCACTTGCACAACCTGGGCTTGAATTTTTTCCAGGATTAATCCCAGAGCAAATATTACAACTATTAAATTAAAGATAAATTTTTTCATAGTTTTTCCTTATACATTTTTTAAGACTTATAATATAAAAATCCAATGTTACAATTTGATTACAAAAATGATTAAAAATTAACCGTGAATTGGGAGCGTAACCGGAATACTGATTCCTGCCCGGAATCACTAGGATCTGAGAATTCAGCATTTACCTGCAGGCGGGTTTTTTCCCCAAAGTGAAGGGCTGGCCCAAAACGCAGGTAAAGTAATTCGTCATTACTGACATCACTGTTAGGAT
>MESS01000070.1:12244-14174 GCA_001771055.1 Caldithrix sp. RBG_13_44_9 | reverse complement strand
TAAATAGATCCCAAAATCCGGCGCTATGGCTGAGACACCACCAATATTGTCCTGAAAGATGGTATCAGCCTTTACAATTTTATTGCCGTACAGATTGTGAGCCCCGGAGAGTCCGATTTGTACGGTTTTTCCAATAGGAACATTGATCCGGCCGCTAACCAGTTTTCCATTATTCTGGTAGTCAGTTTCCTTAGTACCCCCAGTGATTTCGGGATTATTAGCCCCTGACCCATTAGAAACATTCAGTGCCCATTCGACACCATTATTATATTTAGAACCAAACTCCAGACCGAGTTGACGCTCTGACAGACGGGTCAATACCAGCACTGCGGCTGTTACACTTCTTTCCACCAAAAAGAGATCACCAGAAGATCGCAGCTCTTCCCTCCACACCGGAACTTTAAACTGGCCAAGTCGGAAAAAATAGTTTTTGTAAAATCCCAATCGAATTTCTGCTTCCTGCATCCTGGGATTATTCACTTTGAATTCAAATTGCACCGTTGAAGAGATCCAATCATTAACTTTAGCTTTTAATTGCAGCTCAAATCGCCGGAGATTTAATCCATTGTTAATTTGCGAGGAATCGCTGGCAATATCCGAATGGTAGACATGCTGCACCTGAACCCGGCCAGCTATGTTCAGACTCATCGAATTGCTGCTTTTAACCTCCTGGCTAATTACCCAACCGGGTGATAGCATCAGAATAAAACAGATGACAGCCATACTTAGAAAAATTCTCATAAGTCCTCCGATTAATTGTTAGAATTTAATTGAATATTCAATGATTTTGGTTTTTAAAATATTTTTTACAATTTTTTTTCCGAAATAAATTCATCAGCGGCAGATAATTTGATCAGCCGATATTACAATTAAGTTACAGCTGGATATAATTTTCGTAAATTTTTAGAAGTATATTATTCAAAATATGATTGATTTTGCTGAACAAAAGACAAGGAAAATTACGATTTTTTTATATTCGCTATTGGATCTTAAATTCTCATCAGATTTGAATAATAGTGTTCACAAACTGTCCCTCTTCACAACGGTACTAATTAGAATAAGTATAATGACAAATATGAATTTTTTAAATAAAGTGATTGGAAGATTTCCGATACAGATTTATAACAATCAAAATAGATCATTAGGCAGGAGTGATTTGCGAGAAAATATTTCGCAAAGACCATTTCACCAAAAGTAAAAGGCAACGATATGCGCGATATTAGTGAAGTCATTAAATTGAGCAAAATGCTATTATCCATCAGCAGTAAGGTCATCATCAATCATTACCGGCAGGAATTGAAAGTTGAAAACAAAAGTGATCTCTCCCCGGTTACCATTGCTGATAAAAAAGCAGAGGAGGAGATGCGAAGCGTCATCATGAAGCATTACCCGGAGGATGGAATCCTGGGAGAGGAATTCGGAGGGTATCAGCAGGATGCGGATTATCTATGGATTCTGGATCCTATTGACGGCACCAAAACCTTTATCAGTGGTGTCCCGCTGTTTGGCACTCTGATTGCCCTGTTATTTAAGCAAAAACCAATAGTCGGAGTAATGAATCTTCCGATTCTAAACGAAATTTTGATCGGAGATTCTCACCTGACTCTGCTCAATGACCGCAAGGTTTATATGAGGGAATGCCAGAATTTATCAAAAGCAACACTATTAACCACCGATCCCATACAAATCGAACAATTTCAGGATGGAACAAAATTCAATCAGTTGATCAAAAAAGTAAACCTTTACCGTACCTGGGGTGATTGTTTCGGTTACTATCTTTTAGCTTCAGGGTTTGCGGACATTATGATAGACCCTGTCATGCATCCATGGGATTCAATGGCGATTATTCCCATCATCCACGGAGCTGGCGGAATAGTATCTGATTATCAGGGAGATGATCCGGTTATTGGTAATAGTTTGGTTGCAGCAT